>CASBQC010000045.1 GCA_949127805.1 Nostocales cyanobacterium PMM_0081 | reverse complement strand
TTAGGGTTTGATGGTAAATCTACCTGCAATGTAGGGGCACAGCAGTGCTGTGCCCTTACGACAGATATAGTTTTTCAAAAAATTCATATTTAGTATTTTATGTCAATGCGTAAGTCCTATTATTTATAAAAAGGCAGAAAAATCAGAATTTATTTAAATAAAAAACTGCACCCACTCTTGGGATGGAGTTAAAGTCAGTGGTCAGTGGTCAGTAGCAAAACAAGTAATAACCGCCCCTAGTGAAGCATAATCAAAAAGACCATCTATTATGTGATAATTGCATTTAGAATAATTTCTTTAATCTATTCATCAGAGGTAAGCTATGACTATTAACAATGATGGTTTTGAATGGCTAATCTTGTTATCCAACCTGAACTGGCAAGTGAATTACAGAAGAATCTTGTTCAATATCATAAGGTTGGTGCAGGACAGAGGTTACCTCTGGCAGATGTACGAGCCGCAATACTTTTACGGGCTAACTCTCACTTAAAAGGAGCGTCTGGTATTCGGCTTGAGGTGATTCAACGCATGGCGGTTTTTTTAAATGCTGGTGTCACTCCCTACGTATATGAGTTTGGGAGTATTGGCGCTAGTGGTGATTTAACTCCGCTTGCTTATATTACGGGAGCATTGTTTGGACTCGATAGCAGTTATAAAGTTGACTTTAATGGCGAAGAGATAGATGCTCTAACAGCGCTAAAGCGGCTAGGCTTACCACAACTGCAACTCCAGCCCAAAGAAGGGCTAGCGATGATGAACGGTACTTCCGTGATGACAGGAATCGCAAGTAACTGTGTATATGATGCACGAGTAGCGCTGGCATTAACAATGGGTATCCATGCACTATTTATTCAGGGTTTAAATGGAACAAATCAGTCATTTCACCCATTTATTCATCAGTGTAAACCTCATGTAGGTCAGATTTGGGCAGCTTCTAGCATATTGGAATTATTGCTAGGGTCGAGCTTAATCCGTAATGAGTTAGACGGTTCTCATGAGTATCGGGGGGAGCAACCGATTCAAGATCGTTATTCACTCCGTTGTTTGCCGCAGTATATAGGTCCCATTGTGGAGGGGATTAAGAATATATCTAGCCAAATAGAAGTCGAAATTAATTCAGTCACAGATAACCCATTAATTGATGTTGCTAACCAAGCAATTTATCATGGGGGGAATTTTCTTGGGCAATATGTAGGAATTGCGATGGATCAGTTGCGCTACTATATTGGGCTGTTAGCTAAACACCTTGATACACAAATTGCCCTTTTAGTAACACCCGAATTTAATAATGGACTGCCCCCCTCTTTAGTTGGTAATACTGAGCGTCTTGTTAATATGGGACTCAAGGGGCTGCAAATTACTGGTAACTCGATCATGCCTCTGTTGACCTTTTATGGGAACTCAATTGTTGATCGGTTTCCGACTCATGCTGAACAGTTCAACCAAAACATTAATAGCCAAGGATTTAATTCAGCAAATTTAGCTCGTCGTTCTATCGAACTTTTTCAGCAATATCTGGCGATCGCATTGATATTTGGAGTCCAAGCAGTTGATCTAAGAACCTATTTGGTTGCAGGTCATTTCAATGCTTGTGAGTGTTTATCACCTGCAACTAAAAAATTGTATATGGCTGTGCGAGAAGTGGTTGGAAAACCCCCTTCACCTCATCATCCCTACATCTGGAATGATGACGAGCAATTTCTTGATGAACATATTGCTCGAATTGCTCATGACATTTCAATGGGTGGTCAAATCGTGCAAGCCGTCAACGAAATTAAATCGAGTTTTTAGATTTATTAACAAGCAACGGTTTCCAAATGTATCGGAAATTTTTAGATGAATCAACACATATTTAATTTACCAGGACCTGGGAGAGAATCCGTCGTTGATACACTAGCTAATCTCAACGAAGAGAAATTGGCTTTTTTAACCAAATGCTCTCGTGAATATGGGGATGTTGTACCGCTACAAGTCGGTATAAACCAAGTTGTATTACTCAACTGCCCCAGCTATATCGAGCAAGTTTCAAAAGATAGATCTCTGTTTGTTAGAGGTCCCCATGTGCGTACTGCCTTGCAAAGGCTACTTGGTGAAGGGATATTCCTGCAAGAGGGAGAATCCTGGTTTCATCAGCGACACATTACTCAACAAGTCTTTTACCACCAGCGTATAACCAGGTATGGTGAGACTATAGTAGCTTATACTGAACGTTTGCTCAATCGTTGGCGAGATGGTGAAATCCGTAACGTTCAGCCAGACATGATGCGCCTGACTTTGGACATTATGTGGAAAGTAATCTTCAACCATGAGTTAACTGAGGAAGAGGCTCAAGATATAGCTTACATTTTAGGAATATCTACGAGATTGTTTGACCAAGAAGGATTTAATGACCAGCAGTTAGCAATGCAGAACCTGCGTTACGAGCGTATTCTTGAACAGATGGATCAATATATTTATTCTCTGATCCAGCAGCGACGGCAAAGCGGTGAAAACTCAGGCGACTTGCTCTCGATGCTGATGCAAGTTAGCCATGAGGATAATAACAGTCAAATGAGCGATCGCCAACTGCGAGACGAAGTAGTGACTTTATTGTTTGCAGGACAAGAAGCTCTAGCTGTCGTTTTGTCTTGGACTTTAATTCTGCTATCGCTACATCCAGAAGTACAAACCAAGTTACTGACAGAGTTAAACGAGGTATTGGGCGATCGCTGTCCTTCAGTTGCCGATCTACCAAATTTGCGCTATACCGAATCGATAATTAAGGAAGCAATGCGGCTTTATCCACCTGTCGCTGTGATGCCGCGTATAGCTATTCAAGATTACGAAATTGATGGTTACAAAGTGCCAGCAGGATGCACAGTTTTAATAAGTGCATGGACAATGCATCGACACCCGCATTTTTTTGAAGAACCAGACACGTTTAATCCTGATCGCTGGGCTAACGATTTAGAAAAGCAGTTGCCTAGAGGAGTCTATTTTCCCTTTGGAAATGGTCCACGCATTTGCATCGGTAAGAGTTTTGCACAAATGGAAATGGTGTTGATTATCGCAACTATTGCTCAAAAGTACCAATTAACACTAGTGCCAGATTTTCACATCATATTATGGGCAACCATCACACTCCGCTCAAAACAAGGCGTTCCGGTTAAGTTGGAAAAGCAATGTCAATAAGATTATACCGAGACGCTTATTAAGTAAAAGGTAATGGTAGCCCAACTCTTTAGACTTTCAGCTTTTAAAAGTATTTGGGATCGCTCTTCTTAATGCCATTCGGCTTATAGCCTGAGGGCTTAGAACCAGAGTTATGGAATCGGTATAGCCCGTAATAACCGCTCCATCACAGTTCTTGCTTTGCGTCCTCCCGCTGGAATCAGACGATGACAAAGAACATAAGGAGCAAGAAACTTCACATCATCGGGAATCGCATAATCACGTCCTAACAGAAAAGCTAAAGCCTGAGTAGCTCGTTGCAGAGCCATTGTACCGCGAGGACTGACACCAAGAGAGATTTCCTCATCTTGGCGCGTCGCCCGCACCAATTCCAAAATATACTGTTGTAATGAGCTTTCCACTCTTACTTGAGCGCAAATTTGGCGCAATTCCTGAACCTCTGCCAAAGTAATACAAGGTTGTAAATCACCAACTTTGATATTTTTATCGACCCTTTGTAGCATCTGCAATTCTTCAGCTTCAGAAGGATAGCCCAAACTTAAGCAAAGCATAAACCGATCCATCTGCGCTTCTGGCAAGGGAAAAGTACCTTGGTATTCGATGGGGTTTTGAGTGGCAATCACAAAAAAGGGCGTAGGAACCGCACGAGAAACACCATCTACTGTTACCTGTTGTTCTTCCATCACTTCTAGCAAAGCTGACTGAGTGCGGGGTGTAGCACGGTTGATTTCATCAGCTAGTAGCACATTGGCAAATATTGGACCAGGGAGAAAGCTAAATTCGCCGCTTTTTGGGTTCCAAATATTGATACCAGTAATGTCAGTAGGTAGTAAATCTGGTGTGCATTGTAGACGTTGAAATTTGCCATCAATAGAACGAGCTAGAGACTTGGCAAGCAGGGTTTTACCGACTCCGGGGACATCTTCTAGTAAAGCATGACCACCACCGAGTAAAGCAACTAGTACTAAGCGTATTGCCTCACTTTTGCCAACGATGGTCAGAGCCAGATTTTGTGTTAACGCGTCAATTTTTTTTCTCATGTACTGGGGGAAGGGGGACAAGGGGGCAAGAGGCTTTTCCGATTTTTGCTCAGACGCGGTAATCGTAAGTGATTAACCGGACTTGATAAGTAGTTAGACAACCTATTTGAAAATTAATTATGCGTTACCCAAAACCCTTTGTAGAGACGCGATAAATCGCGTCTTCGGCTCATTTCCACGACGTTTGTCTATTAGACATCTCGAGAAAAGACGTAGAGACGTTCCTTTCGTAACGTCTCTACAAGGGTTTCGGGCAACGCATAATTAATTTGTGGAGATGTCTATTGTTCTGTTGCCACCTCTAGCGGAAGCGAAATCACAAATTCAGTACCTTTGCCAAGAGCAGAATTGCAACTCAACTTGCCACCGTGGGTTTTTTCGACAATAGACTTTGCGATCGCCAATCCCAATCCTGTTCCTTTACCAACTTCTTTGGTGGTAAACAGGTGGTCAAAGATACGCGATTGAATCGACTCTGGCATCCCAGATCCATTATCTTTAATGCGAATTGCTACCCTGTTTTGGTCGCTGGATACTTCTGTGCTAATTCTGATTTGCTGAGAATTAACTTGTATATCGGCAAATGTTCGCCCAAGGCTTACTGTATCTAAGACATCGATCGCATTGGCAAGGATGTTCATAAATACTTGATTAAGTTGTCCTAAAAAACACTTTACAGTTGGTAACTCGCCATACTCTTTAATCACCTTAATTTCCGGACGTTTCTCGGACGCTTTAAGGCGATACTTCAAAATCAAGAGCGTACTCTCAATCCCTTCATGGAGGTTACAAGCAACTTTTTCTGCTGTGTCTGCCCTAGAGAAAGTACGGAGGCTGGTGCTGATGTCTTGAATACGTTCCGATGCGACCTTCATCGAGCTTACCAGCTTGGGTAAATCTTCGGTAAGAAATTCTAGGTCAATCTTTTCGGCATGGTCGATGACTGCGGGTGGTGGGGTGGGATGATATTGTTGATAGCATTGTACGTGGGCGAGTAAATCTTGGATGTATTCTTCGGTGTTGTTGAGACTACCTTTGAGAAATCCCATCGGATTGTTAATTTCGTGTGCCACACCCGCAACCAAGTTGCCCAAAGTTGCCATTTTTTCATTTTGCACCATTTGCAGTTGGGCGTGCTTTAATTGATCCAGCGATCGCTCCAACTGTTGACCATAATCCTGTGCCTGTTGGTACAAACGAGCATTTTCTAGAGAGATGGCGGCTTGGGCACATAACACTTGGATGACTTCAGTGCGATCGCGTGTAAATGCGCCAATTGTCAGCGGATTTTCCAAATACAGCAACCCAATTAATTTGCCAGAATGCAAAATCGGCGCACACAACACACTCTTGGGTTGTTGCTGCATGAGATATGGGTCAGCGATAAAATCTGTTTGTGTGGTGGCATCATCCAACACGACAGTTTTTAAGGTACGTTTGACATAGTTTACCAGTGTGATGGGAATGGCTTGGCTGCTTTCACATGGTACAGATAGCAGCGTCATGCCTTCATCCGTAGTGGCTAGGGCTTCAACCGTTAAGTTGCCATGTTGGAGTATGAGCAAGGCAGCCTTTTTCGCCCCAGCATTTTCCATCACCACTTGCATTAAGGTGCAAAGTAATTGCTCTAGTTGAATTTCACTCGATAGGGCTAGTGATGCTTTGAGGATGGTGGCGAAATCGAGAGCTTCGGAAATATTGCTGCTGCCACGGGTTGTTTGGATTGTTTGATGTTGGAATGAGGATCTATCGCTCAATTGAAAGTGATAGCGTTGCGCTTGCAAGATGGAAGCAAGGAGTTGGGGATAGCGTTTTTCCAAGTCATGGATTTTGGCTAATGCACCCCAACGGGCATAGCAGTAGTAGGCTTCCTGCATGTATGCTTGAGCCACTTTTTCTTTACCCCAGTTGAGGTAGAACTTGGCTGCTAGCTCATTGCTAAGTGCTTCTTCGTTGAGATATTCGTTTTCTTTAGCCAGAGAGATGGCGCGATCGTACAATTCCATTGCCTCGACATTATTAACTAGAACCCGATGTCTCTCTGCTTCCACCAAATAAAACTTGTGCAAGTTATTCATTGAGGCACTATCAGCCCATTTCTTCATCTTTTGCTGATTGGTAGTTACCTTGCTGAGAATGCGCTCTGCAAGAGACGCTGATGCATCATTATACACCGCTAGCTGTGCCAAAGAATCATAAAAATGGAAGACAGTAACTGCTAGGTTTGCTGTTACCGCGTCTAAATACTTTTCAGCTATTGCTGCATTTTCTACGGCTTGAGAATACTCACCAAATAGATAACAAAGGATAAGTTTGTGGAAATATAAGTTAAAAATTGCAGATCTATCTTTCGCTGCCATATGAAGTGGCAGCATCATCTCTTCATTGTACGCTTCACCAACAAGCAGACAAGGATTTTCTGATCTAGCTAGTAAGTTCAAGACTGGTTGCCAACAGATTTTCTGATAGTTAAGGCTAGTTTCATGCTTGAGTTGACGCATAGTTTGAGTGTAGATATCCATCTCTCCCTCAAGCTCCCCTAGAACCTTGCCAGTCAAATATGAATAAAAGGAGTAAAGGAATAGGGCAAACGAAGCATTTTCTAAATCTCCAGTTTCTAGACCGCTTTGATAGGCTTCCAGAAAAGGTTTTAATGTTTTCTTAGCAGGTTCAACCCAATGAGTGGTAACATTAACAATCAAGACTGTCCGGCATTTAGATTCTTTAGCATTCAACCGTGACAACAAACTTAAAGCAAGTTGACCAAATTGATAGCCCGTCTCAAGGTTTTCTAAAACCCCGCAGAGAATGAGTCCGTAAGTCGCATAGGCATAGATAGACTGCGGAGCATTGCCATATCTAAGTGAAAGGGCAACCTGCTTAAACACTATTAGTGGCAACAATGTAGGAGCTGCTTGAAAGGCAGTATTAAAGATACTAGATAGAATACGCATTGTTGCTAGCCTAATGGGATCGGTCATAGTTTGCAGGTCGATTAAATGCTCGATTTGCTTCCCGCTCAAACTTGAGGTAACTTCTTCTAATCCCTTTTGAATATCTAACGGGCTTGGCTGTTCTGGAAAACTTACACCCAAAAGATGCAAAACTTCTAACGTCGTTTTGATCGCTTCAAAAAGCTGGTTCTGTCCTCCACAGGCAGTTATCTTAACCTCATAAACTTTGATTTTATCCAGCAAAGTTTTCGCTCGTTGCAGCACAACTTCTATTGCTCTTTCCATCTGCTGAAAATTACCACTGAGGTATGCTGCCTCTACTGTTAACTCAAAGAGTGCAAGCGTCAGTTTATAATTACTCTCCCAACTATCTACTTCCAATAGTTCCCTACCCACAGTTGAATATTCGACAGCAGCAGCATAAGCATTTGCTGCCTTGGCTTTCTTTCCTGCAATCAAATTCAAATCAGCCAGTTCCAATCGCTGCGTCTGATTATTTATTAACTCTCTGCCAATATTCAACTGGTTGACAATTGCAAAAATCTTCTCTTCTCGCTCTTCAACTGGGGTGTTCCTCAACAACAGTTGACCAATTTTCAAGTTAGTTAGTTTTTTGTCCTCTTGAGGAATCAGAGAATATGCCGCTTGTTGAACGCGATCGTGTAGGAATTTGTAATTTGTTGACGGTTGACGGTTGACAGTTAACTGTTCACAGTCAACCGTCAACAGTGAACCATTACCATCTTGATAAAACTTGTAAACTTCACTTTGAGGCAGGATTAACCCTTCTTGTAACGCTTTCCATAGGGCTGTTGCGGTTTCGGTTTCTGACTTTTCCGACACAATTGCCAACGTCATTAAGTCAAATTGATTACCAATGCACGCTGCTAACTTCAAAACATTCTGCGTCGCATTTGGTAACTTCTGCAACTGCAACGCCATGAATTCAACGACATCATCCGTCAGGGCTAATGCCTTCACCTCAGCAATATCGCATTGCCAATTTCCCGCATCTAAGTCAAACTGCATCAGCCTATCTTCATGCAGTGCTTTCAAAAATTGAGTGCTAAAGAAGGGATTTCCTTTGGTCTTTTGATATACTAATTGAGTCAATGGTTTTGCGACTTCTAGTGAACAAGTGAGGGTATCAGCAACCAGTTGATTTAAACTTGCTTCACTCAGGGGTTCTAATGTAATCGTGTTAATGGTAGCCTTGGTTTTGCCAATTTCCTCCAGCGTCAACATCAAAGGATGAGCAGCCCAAACTTCATGATCGCGATAAGCCCCAATTAATAATAAATGTCCAACTTCAGACTCGCTCATCAGCAACTGCATCAGCTTTAAGGAGGCAGAATCAGCCCACTGCAAGTCATCCAAAAAAATCACCAAGGGATGTTCTTTTGTAGTAAATACTTGAATAAACTTTTGAAATAGTAAATTAAAGCGATTCTGCGCTGCCGTCCCAGAAAGTTCTAGTGCAAGCGGTTGTTGACCGATAATTTGCGCTAGTTCTGGAATGACTTCAATAATGACTTGCCCATTGTCACCTAACGCTGCTAAAATTTGATTTTGCCAAGTTAACAATTCGGAATCGCTTTCACTTAGCAATTGCTCCATTAAATCTCGAAAAGCCTGCACAAAAGCAGACAAGGGAATATTGCGATTAAATTGGTCAAATTTGCCTTTGATGAAGTAGCCACGCTCTTCGACAATTGGTTTATGAACTTCGTTAACAATTGCTGTTTTACCAATACCAGAAAAACCCGCCACTAGCATTAATTCCGTCTGATTTTTAGTCACGCGGTCAAAGGCTTTTAGCAGAGTTTGAACTTCATTCTCACGACCATAAAGTTTTTCCGGAATGATGAAGCGATCGCACACATCCCTCTGTCTCAATGGGAAACTCTCAATTTTACCAGTTTGCTGGAGTTGCGCCAAACAAGTTTCTAAATCATGCTTCAGCCCTAATGCACTCTGATAGCGGTCTTCGGCATTTTTCGCCATCAGTTTACTGACAATATCAGAAAGTATAGATCCAATTGCTGGATTAAGGGAATGTACCTTGGGCGGTTGTTTAACAATATGGCAATGTACCAACTCCATCGAGTCATTTGATTGGAACGGTAATTGTCCGGTCAGTAACTCGTAAAAAGTTACCCCTAGAGAATAAAAATCAGTCCGGTAGTCAATTCCGCGATTCATCCTTCCGGTTTGTTCTGGAGACAAATAGCCGAGTGTCCCTTCCAGCACATTGGGACTCATCAGAGTTTGGGTTTCCCGTGGTAGCAAAGATGCAATACTAAAGTCAATGAGTTTTACCTCGCCAGTTTCTGGATTAATCAGAATATTGGCGGGTTTGATGTCTTTGTGAATGACGCGGTGACGAATGAGGATGTCTAATATATTGCACAGGGCGATCGCAATCTGCAAAAACTCAATCAGGGTTGGCAATTTTCCCCTTGTCCATTCCTTAAGGGAAATTCCCCCAAAGTCCTCCATCACCAACGCATAGCCATTTTGGTAAGGTTCCAAACTGTAAGTTTGAATGATTCCAGACAGATTGAGATTTTTGGCAATAGTGTATTGATTGCGAAACTGCAACAGTTCAGTAAAACTGGGATAAGGATTTTTCAGCAGTTTAATCACCACAGGTATAGAGTCAGTCTCTCGATAGCCGCGATAAACAACAGTTCTAGAACCGTCGTAGAGTTGTTCGCTGATGCGATATCCACTTATACTGACTTCGGTGCTAACCATAGTGCTAAATCCTAGAGAGTTCCGGATTTATTGTTCCCACAAAGGAAGGAAAAATTCACCACTTAACACTTCTTTAGCAGTAATACAATCAAGTTGAATTTGAGTTTTTAGGTCTTCGAGAGAAGCAAATTTTTGTTCTGGGCGTAAAAATTTGGCGAGTTGCACTGTCATATTTTTGCCGTACAAATCGCCAACCCAATCTAACAGATGCACTTCTACGGTTGGATGAGTGCCGTTTACAGTTGGGCGATCGCCTATATTCATTACCCCTTCGATGGCGGAAGTTTGGTTTTCTTCGCTAAAAACACGGACTGCATAAACACCTTGCCGGGGCAAAAACTTTTCTTTAGGTAATTGCAGGTTAGCGGTAGGAAAGCCTATAGTTCTGCCAATTTGTTGACCTTGGACAACAACACCAATGAGGGTATAAGGACGCCCTAAAAGTTGGTTCGCAAGTTCTATGTTGCCGTTTGCCAAATGTTGGCGAATCAGTGAAGTGCTAATACGAGCCTCCTCGGTGGAAGTGACACTCTCACCTGCATGAGTTTGAATGGGGACGATGGTAACGGGAATGCCGTATTTGGCGGCGATAAATTGTAAATGCTTGGCGGTACCACTGCGCTTTTTACCAAAACAAAAATCTTCCCCGACGCTAATTTGCTGACATTGCAGTTGTTGCACGAGAATTTGTTCTACGAATTCTTCGGGAGTCAAAGCTGCTAATTCTTTGCCAAAGGGTAATAGTACCAGTTGTTCTACGCCAAGCGATCGCATCTGTTGCACTTTTTCATCTACTGGTGTCAACAAAGCATGAGGTATCCCTGTAAAAAATTCTTGTGGATGCGGATAAAAGGTGACAACTGTTGAGTAAATGTAATTAGTATTACTTTCTTTTTCTCTATTGGCTTGTTGCAAAATTGGTGCAATTACTCTTTGATGCCCGCGATGGACACCATCAAATTTGCCCAGCGCAACAGCAGTAGGCGTTAAAGCCAATTTGGTGGAAGAAACAACCCGCACAGCACACCCATTTTGAGACAGATTTACCACGTCGATTCGGGGATTTTAGGTTTGTGAAGCAGTTCAGAAAAAATTCATTTTTCGTTTGCTAGTTTTCGGGAGAATAAATTCATCCTGAACTAACTTTTCGCTGCTGCCGTTCAGATCAACTGCCATTCATCCGCTTCTCGCGCTCGTGGGGAAGAACCCCCATTCCCGTAGTTTAACTTGCATCAAAGACTGTCTACACCAGTCTTTGACGGTTTTGCAGCGAAAGAGTTGGGGTATCTGACGATAAAACTGTTTATCACCAATTTAAACTAAAATCTCCTATCGCTTCGACTACAACCTTTAAGCAGAAAACTCACTAACAGGAATAGATTCTGATAAGGGCATGGATATGGGAACCTGAAGTACCATTCCTTCCTGTGCCATGATCGCACCAGGAAATTGCACCGCTGCTTCTTCCCCAACACGATCCAAAAATTCATCGTCGTGTGCGGGGTCGTGGTGGAAAATGACCAAAGTCTTGACGTTAGCTGCTTTAGCTATTTTCACACCTTCTTGCCATGTGGAATGTCCCCAACCAATTTTCGGCGACTTTGGCGAATGATATTCCTCGTCGGTATAAGTGGAGTCATAAATGAGGATGTCGGCATTACGAGCTAACCACATCACATTTTCATCCAACCTGTCGGGAAAATGCTCAGTATCAGTAATATAAACAGCCGCACCATCACGCCAATTAACTCGGTATCCTACCGCTTCACCCGGATGGTTCAGAGGTGCCGTTTCGACGGTAATATCATTAATTTTGATTGGGTCTCCGGCTTTGACATTGTAAAAATCCAAATTTGCTTGCATGATTTGCAAAGGTACGGGAAAATTTGGATGCAGCATTTGGTCATTTAGCCGCTGTTCGACGGTGGAACCATCAGGAGCGATCGCCCCATAAATATGAAAGTCATTTCCCCTAACAAAACCTGGGGTAAAAAAGGGAAATCCCTGCACATGATCCCAGTGGGAGTGCGTGAAAAATATATGAGCTTCTATCGGCATTTGACGCAATAACGATTGCCCCAAAACATGAAGTCCCGTACCACCATCAAAAATTAAGCGTTTACCGCCCGCTTGCATCTCGACGCAAGGGGTATTACCGCCATAACGGACGGTGTGTAGTCCTGGACTGGGGATGCTGCCGCGAACGCCCCAAAATTGCACGGTAAATTGGTTATCTATCCTAGACATGGGTGTTGCCTTGCTGCATACTTAGCGGGCGATCGATAAAAGAAATTGTTACTTATTTTGTCCAGTTTCTGCTGTATTTCCGCGCCTTGATAGACGGGGAATTTATTGGTAAAACAGCATACACTTTTCCAAGTTTTGCTTAATTTGGTTATCTTGCTCTTGCTTTTGATTAGAGACTGCAAGGCAAATTTCTTGACTTTTCCTGGCGTATATGTATGAGTTGTTTTCAAGAGTGCTCCTACTTTATAGCCTAAATTTTCTAGTAATGCATTTAACAAGCTTTACTAGCTCGCTTGGGCGTAAACTTATTCAAGTTAACTTAAATTCCCACTGAGACAATTGATTAACGCCACCGGCATAGGTGAGATTATATTGCAATGGCGTTATACTGATGTAGTTTTTACGGATAACATGCACGTCAGTGGGTACATTTTGGGGCAAGTTTAAATCGGATGGCGGTTCTACATCTTCTAAAACTTCTCCGGTTAACCAGTAGTATGTTTTTCCACGCGGATCGACGCGCTTGTCAAAAACGTCTACGTAGCGCCGTATTCCCTGACGGGTAATAGTCACTCCAGCAATTTCTGACCACTTGACAGCGGGAATATTGACGTTAAGCAACATCAATTCTGGTAAGGGATTTGCTGCTATTTTGTCTACGAGAATTTTCGCAAAGTCAGCAGCAGGTTGAAAATCTTTACAAGTGTGACTGGTAAGACTCAATGCCACACTGGGAATGCCTTCAATTATACCCTCCATTGCGGCGGAAACAGTTCCGGAATAAAGAATTTCGGTTCCTAAATTAGCACCTTGATTAATGCCAGAAAGAACCAAATCGGGGGGAGACTCTAGCAAAGCCCACAGCGCTAATTTAACACAATCGGAAGGAGTACCATCGCAAGCCCAGGCATTGACAGCAGGATGAAACACCGAATCAATGATTTCGGCGCGAATTGGTTGGTGTAAAGTTAGTCCATGTCCGGTTGCCGATCGCTCGCGATCCGGGCACACTACAGTCACATCATGACCGGCTTGTGCCAAACAATTAGCTAAAGTCCGAATCCCTAAAGCCGCAACCCCGTCATCATTGCTAACTAGTAATTTCATAATTTTAAGAGTCAACAGTCAATAGTCAATAGTCAATAGTTAAGAGACAATTGTCAATGTCCGTCGTCACATGTATCAGGCAAAAAAAACATACTTACACAGCCGATCGCCTTTAAACTGGTAAAAAGAGGTTTGATTTTAACCCTTACCTGCTTATCATTCATGGCATATTAGTAAGGTCATTAGTCTTTTGACTGTTGACTCTTGACAATTGACTAATTCACAACTGTAAGCAATGACGAATCAGCCCAGCAATTTAGAGGTTCAACTTTTAGCACTGCAAATTGAAGGAGAAAAAGCGATCTTCTCTGCCGATAGCTTAGAAAGCCTAGAAGAACTAAGAGTCGGCTACCTTGGTAAAAAAGGGGAATTGTCCACGCTGTTGCGGAGTATGGGACAATTAAGTGCCGAAGAACGACCCTCAATTGGGGCGATCGGCAATACAGTCAAAGAAAGCCTTCAAACCAGTTTAGACAAACAACGCGCAATTCTTGAAGCTGCTCAAATTCACGCACAGCTAGAGGCAGAAACTCTAGATGTGACAATGCCGGGAATTTACAGCCCCCAAGGACGTGTTCATCCCCTGAATGGTATTATCGACCAAGCGCTGGATATCTTTGTCGGTATGGGTTACACCGTCGCTCAAGGTCCAGAGATGGAAACAGATTACTACAACTTTGAGGCTCTGAATACCCCCCCCGATCATCCTGCCCGTGATATGCAGGATACTTTCTACCTCCCAGATGGAAATCTCCTACGTACTCAAACCTCGTGCGTACAAATTCGTTACATGGAAGCCGAAGAACCACCGATTCGGATTGTAGCCCCAGGAAGAGTTTATCGGAAAGATGATGTAGACGCTACTCACTCAGCAGTTTTTCATCAAATCGAACTTTTAGCAATTGACGAAGGACTAACTTTTACAGACCTAAAAGGCACTATTAAGCTGTTTTTAGAAGCAATGTTTGGGGAGTTACCAATTCGCTTCCGCGCCAGTTATTTTCCGTTTACAGAACCTTCTGCGGAAGTCGATTTGCAGTGGAATGGTCGTTGGTTGGAAGTTATGGGCTGCGGTATGGTCGATCCAAATGTGTTGAAAGCCGTCGGTTATGATCCAGAAGTTTACACTGGATTTGCCGCCGGTTTTGGTGTCGAACGCTTTGCGATGGTGCTACACCAAATGGATGATATTCGCCGATTATACAATAGCGATTTGCGCTTTTTACAGCAGTTTTAGGCTAGTTGGTGGCTAGTGGTTGGTTGTTAGTGATATAGCGTTTCCTAGTCTGCTGAGGTACAAATTTATCTGCGTCTATCGGCGTTTATCTGTCTTCCGAAGCGGTTAATTCAATATTCTGTACCTCATGAATGTGGGAATCGCTATAAACAACTATCTACAATAAAGAGTGACAACTCCACCACAGGGAAACTCCTCATGGTAAGATTTAATCGGTCGCTACGCTTGCCTACAAGCGATGAACTGCCCTGTTCGGATGATACCCCAGTGGATAATGAAGACCAAAATTTTCTTCCTAATTTCCTACTTTTTATGTTGGAATTCCTCTGGAAAGACCGTAATGACTGGTTTTTTGGGGTCGATATGGGAATTTATCATACGACGGGTGTAAATCCTAGAGTACCAGTAGTGCCAGATGGATTTCTCAGTTTGGGAGTGCAGCGACGCAAGCAAGGTAAATCTCGCAAAAGTTATGTGGTATGGGAAGAAGATGGACTAGTGCCGATATTAGCGCTAGAAATTGTCTCTTGGACACCGGGCAATGAATATGATGAAAAGCTTTCTATTTACGCCAATCTAGGCGTTTTGTACTACGTAATTTACAACCGTGAATACTGGCAGCGCGATCGCCATCAACCATTTGAAGTTTATCGTCTAGTAGAGGGTAGCTATCAATTGCAGATGAAAGAGCCTTTCTGGATGCCAGAAATTAATTTGGGAATCGGGCGATCGCCTTATCGCTCTGGTGAGGTGGAACGCGAATTACTGTTTTGGTATAATCGTCAAGGAGAGATGTTGCAATCTCCAGAAATGTTGCTTGTGCAAGAACGACAACGCGCACAAAAAATTAAAACAGCAGCCATCACCCAGCTTCTATCAATGGGATTGAGCCGCGAAGAAGTAGTACAGACTTTAGGAGTGTCAATTTCAGAAGTTAGTGAAATTGTACCAGAATAAATTCAAAACCCTCACTCCTAGCGGCGGCAATTATCGCAATGTCCACACTGCCAATTTGCCGCTTCTTTGTCAAAACCAAAGGCATTTAACAAAAATTGCCAGCGGCACTGCTTTGTTGTCAGATACTGATTTATCTGCTTTGCAGGATGTAATTGCGTCGTTAACTGCTTTGGTTTGCTTTCTCCAATGCTGTAATTGAAAGGGTCAAGCCAGTTTAACTGACCGCTGCTGTGTAGCAAAGAAAGAGCGATCGCACCATCGGGAAATTGTTTGGCTATTGCATTTACTTCTCCCTTTTTCGGCAGTTTTTTAATTAATTGTTGTGCGGAAAGTTGTTGCGATCGCATCTGATCTTCAAAAAACTTTTGTCTTTGCTTATCCTCTGGATCTAACCATCCCGTAGGTTCACTAATCAACATCAACGCTTGCGCTGGTTTCCCATCTCTTCCAGCGCGTCCAATTTCTTGCACATACTCCGAAAGCAAATGCGGTGCGTGGAAGTGAATTACCCAACGCACATCTGGCTTATTTATCCCCATGCCAAACGCACAAGTACAGACAACAAACATGATTTTTCCACTTAGCCAACTCCCTTCGACTGCACGGCGTTTTTCTGCACCCAATCCCGCATGATAAGAAGCTGTAGAATAACCCTTTTCTCTCAACCACTCAGCTAAATTCTCGCTATCTCGCCGAGTCCGTACATAAACTAGCCCAGGTTCTTGTTTCCGTTCTTGAATAAACTTTAATAAATGTTGCTTTCTTCCGCGCGGTGTCCAGACAATGCGAACACTAGGGTTAAGATTAGAACGGTACGGATTAACACTAAAAAACGCTGGTTGCTCTAATCTTAAGACTTCTTTAATAGTTTTTTGAGCTAGAGGATCGGCGGTGGCGGTAAAAGCGGCTAGGCTGATGTGTGTTCCCTGTGGTTTGAATTTTAACAGCGCTGGTCGCACCGCCCCTAATCTTCGATAAGCTGGTCGAAATGTGTCGCCCCATTGTACCAGACAATGTGCCTCATCTAATATCAATCCATTAATTTTTAACTGCGGCTGACACAATCTTTCCCAAACTGGCGGACTCAGTAAAGTTTCTGGCGATAAATACAGCAATCTTAGCTGTTGTCGTTCCAAAGCTTGCAGAACCGCGCGTCGCTGGTAAGAAGGCAATTCACTATGCAAAAGCGCCGCACTCAAGTTGCGATCGCGTAGTTCCTGGACTTGATTTTCCATCAACGCTACCAAGGGGGAAACTACTAGGGTTAATCCTGTTTGTAGCAGTGCCGGCAACTGAAAGCAAATAGACTTTCCGCCACCTGTGGGCATAATAATTAATGCGTCTTTTTCTGCCAACAAACAGCGGATAATTTCTCCTTGTGGCGGACGAAAATCATCATAACCCCAAATTTTTTGAAAAGCAGCACGGACATCTTCCCAAGCTGGGGCTTGATGTTGATTCATAATTGATGGTAGGTAGATGCACCCTTCTCCTTGCACACTTCATTTACATGACGTGAGTTATTAATATAGCTTGGCTATGAAATGAATGGTTCAGTAATTCTTACATATTTATGTATCAAAAATTATAAATACATTTTGAGTAAGGAAGAATATGGCTGTTGAAAATAGACAATAGCAAACAGCAACTATCATTGGTTGGCATCGGTTCATCCTACAACTTTAATGTGCTGACTGCACGGATGAATTAGAATTAATTACCATACCTCAACACTTTAAATAATCAATAGACATCTCCGACAAAGAATGTAGAGACTACCA
>CASBQC010000044.1 GCA_949127805.1 Nostocales cyanobacterium PMM_0081 | reverse complement strand
GTTTATGACTTCTACGAATGTAAATTTTTCCGAACAAGCTGTATCCAAGTTTCAGAATTTAAATGCAGACGATCGCTTGGCTGTCCTAGCATTACTTTTTACTCAAATTTCTGAAGAAGTTCCTGCTAGCGCTCTCAATTGTATGCCGACCGACGGTACGGCAGATTTAGTAGGAGAAATTCAAAATTTATCCCAACCAGAACAAATAATTGCTTTGCGTCAGTTGCAAAGTAAAGAAGGTGGAGAAACAGCAATTTCTACCGATAGTTACACCTCAATGGACGCTGAATGTAAATTGACTTTTTGGTATCACTTAGCTCAAAATTTGGGCGGTTCAATTGTTGGTATACCACATGATTACATACCTTCGGAACCAGCAGCAGAAGTGTTGGATTTATTCCAGATGAATAGTACTGAAGAAATAATGTCTTTTCTGCAACAGGTACTTTCAAAAGCTTAAGTTTTGATATCCTCGTTCCCAGTCTATGACTGGGAATGCAGTCATTAACAGTGACCAGTGACCAGTGACCAGTGACCAGTGATGTATTTATCTTGGGTTAAAGGAAGCGACTTCTCGCAAGTGGTAGGTAACAGGTAGGGGTCAAATCCCCTACCTGTTACTGTGGTAACTGGTAACTGATAACTGATAACTGCTTTAATCATGCGTTGCCCGAAACCCTTGTAGAGACCTTCCGTCGGAACGTCTCTACGTCTTTTCACGCCTAACCTCCTCTTATCTCCCTAACATAAAATAGCGCCGAATAGCAAGTTTGACGCCTCGTCTTTTGACAACAGATTAAACATCTGGTGAAAAAGAATGTAGAGACGTAGCATGCTACGTCTCTTGGGTTCAGGCAACGCATAATTAATTTCTGGAGATGTCTATTAAGTATTGTTAAAAGTTAATTGTTAATTGTCTCACCAACCACTATCAACTAACAACCAGCTAACAACCACTATCAAAATGCTAGATTTGTTGCTCATTGTCGTTTTAGGATTCCTGGGGAGTTTTGGTCACTGCGTGGGCATGTGTGGTCCTTTATCGGTGGCGTTTTCGTTATCTAATAAACAAGAAACTCTCAATTGGCGATCGCAATTAAAATTTCATACACTACTGAACTTGGGGCGAATGTTGAGTTATACCTTAGTTGGTGCCAGTATTGGGGCACTGGGTTCGGTGTTGCTCGCTAGTGGAAAATTTGCGGGCATTGGTAGCGATTTACGCCGTTGGATGGCAATTATCACAGGTTTGATGCTGATATGGTTTGGCTTAAGACAAATAAAACCCGACTTATTGCCGCGTATACCGATGTTACATCCTTTATTGCAGAGTAAATTACGCGATCGCCTAAATAAAGGAATGGTCAAACTTTCCCTAAAATCAACATGGTGGACACCAGCACTTTTAGGCATGACATGGGGTTTGATGCCTTGTGGTTTTTTGTATGCTGCCCAAATTAAAGCTGCGGAAACTGGTAATCTGTGGATGGGTGCCGCAACTATGCTGGCTTTTGGTTTGGGAACTTTACCCACCATGTTAGGTGTGGGTGTCTCTGCATCTTTGGTAAGTCAAGACAAACGCAGTCAGCTATTTCGCTTAGGTGGTTGGGTTACTCTTGCAATTGGTGCTATTACTCTGTTGCGGACTGGCAACACAATGGTAGACTACACAGGACACGCTGCCTTGATCTGCTTGATAATGGCATTAATTGCCCGTCCGATTAGCAACTTCTGGGCTTCCCCCCTGCATTACCGTCGTGCTTTGGGAGTAGGAGCTTTTGTTTTGTCTTTGGCTCACACTATCCACATGATAGAACACACATTGCAATGGAATTTTGCCGCATTCTTCTTTTTGCCACCTGATTTTCAGTGGGGTATAGCTATAGGTGCGATCGCACTGATATTGATGACTCCCGCAGCTTTGACAAGTTTTGACTCTTTGCAAAAGTCTTTAGGCAAGCGTTGGCGACAAATTCATTTATTAAGCTTACCAGCTTTGGTTTTTAGTAGCATTCATACTGTGCTAATTGGTTCCCATTACCTCGGCTCTTTACAATTAACTTGGGGGAATAAATTAGCAACAGCGTTTATAGGAATTGTCACCCTCGGTGTATTGCTGTTGCGTCTGAGAAACCCACCATCAAAAATTCAAAATTCCAATTCAAAAAAATTGAAAATTTGCTCATGATGGCTACGACACCCCAACCAAGTCCCGGTAAATCATATCCGTTGCCCGGTTCAACCTCGCTCTTGTTCCCAGGTTCAACCTCGCTCTTGTTCCCAGGTTCAACCTGGGAACATTTTACAAGAGGCTCTGCCTCCCGAAACATGAGGCAGCAGCCCACAAAAGGCATTCCCAGTCTGAGACTGGGAACGAGGACGAGGACGGGTAAGTATGTAATGCTACTGCTTTTGTTAGTATTATCAGTTACAAGTAATTCTATCGCCTCTGCCCATAACATCAAAACAACAGCAGATGTTGGGGGTACACTCCACATTCAACCAAACGATAATCCTCGTGCTGGGGAGCCTTCCCAAGTTTGGGTTGCTCTCACCCGTAAAGGTGGAAAAGTCATCCCCCTGAAAGAGTGTAATTGCCAATTAGCTGTTTACGCTGAACCTCATTCACCAAAAGAGCCAGCACTGCTTGAGCCACCCTTGCAAGCTATTACTGCCGAGCGTTATAAAGGCATTCCCGGTTCAGAAATTACATTTCCCAAGCCGGGAGCTTATCTGCTACAACTAAGCGGCAAACCTGCATCTGGCGCGAGTTTCCAACCCTTTAAGTTAAAATTTGAAGTCACTGTCGCCGCTGGTTCAGCATCAGCTATAGAAACACAAAACCCGCAAAATGTCAATAACACACCCGTAGAAGATAGAAAAAGCGGGTTTATACCAATAGCGATCGCTTTATCAACCCTTGCAGCAGGAGGCATCATATTTGTCCTACTGCAACGAAGGAGATCGGGAGGGTGAAAACTCAGGCAGTTGGTTCCTGATATTTGACTCCTCGTTTTGTATGACGGGAATCAGCAACGATAGGATAAACAATGTTGCGTAACCGATTGATCGCACCAACAGGACGATGCACTGCTAGACCATTCCCAGGAGAAAAACTGAGATTTTCCCCAAAGTCATTTTCTAGGGGAGAATCAACCTTCTGATGCTTAACTGTCAAACGACCAACTGTAAAGAAGGGTGATTCCTCTTCATTCCAAACAATGGTGGTATCATCAATGGACATCTCTGGGCTAGTTTGAAATTGGATTTGAAAGTCCCAATAGTATTCAGCATCAGGCTTTGCTAGCGCTTGAATGATATCCTCTCGGTAGTAGTTGTCCTCTGAACCTGAGGTTTTGGCATCCTTGCGATCGCTTTCTGGTCTGGACTCTAAAGAAAGTTGTTGATGAGGTGCTTGACTGGAAACCGGAGTAAATCCAAACTTGATCACAGCCGGATATTCCACAGGAACTCGACCTGTCTGTGATGGGTCAAAATCAGGTTTGAGTCCTATAGAAAACGCTGAAGCACTCCAATAGCGTTCTGTGAGCAAACTCTTAGGAAACCGTTTGAAACTGGTTTTTAGAAGTGTGGATTCGTAGGGATGCAACTTTAGCCATAAAAGCACCAACAGCTTAAAAAGCGGAAACAGTCCAGCTCGATAAACTGCCAAAAAAAAGCTGTGGAAGTCTTTGATGGTTCTAACAAAAAAGAATTCAGTATTGTGGACAATAATATCTTGGGTTTTTAACTCGTGACTTTGCGATAGTCTTTCTCCTTCTACCCCTATCACTTTTACAGCCATCGAGCGCGTATCTCCTTCATAATCATTCTTGACTGAAAACGCACCACTAGCAAATCGTAGCCAAACCGGATATTGTTTCGGTTTTGCAAATAAACCTTGTTTTAGGGAAATTGCAGAAAGTTGAGCTTCAGTTAATGAGGTGCGTTTGCTCAATTCCTGCTTAATTGCTGCTTCATCAAAGTCAAAAATTTCTAGAGTACCTTGAATAGCAGCGTGGGTTTTCGAGTGGGTATCTCTCTTTGCAGTTTTTTTCTTCTCACCTCCGTAAAGATTTTCCATATTCTTTTTGACTAGCTCACTCATGCGATCGCAATATTTGAGTTCGTCTTTTTCTGGATATTCTGTAAATAGTTTCATTTTGTTTTAAGTAGGATTAATTAATCAATTGAGTTGATTTTAAGCTGCGTATGCGCAGCCCAACCTAGGCATCGCTTGGAAAGCAGTTATTACTCACCCAGCTTCGAGATTTGTTTGAAAAAATAAACTATCAGATATTCGTAGGGTGCGTTACTTCCTTTCAATAAGCCGATTTGCGTCTACGTTAACGCACCATCTTTATCTCATCTACAGTGCGTTATCGCCAAGCGTAACGCACCCTACAATCTCTTAAAGGTCAAAAGTAACTTTGTACTTATTGCCTGATGGAGGAACGTTACGATTAACTAAATCTGAGACTGTGTTGGTATTTTGAATTATTTCCCAACCCACAGGAGAAAAAGTCTCTTTATTGAAGATATTGGGTGATAGTAAAGGATTAGTTAGCGCTTGAGAAAAGGCATCAATCCCAATTAAGCGTGCTACTAAGGAAGGAATAGTTGAATTTTTCCGCCCATCCTCGGCGTAAAGTCCCACAAAGAACTCAACATTATCAACATTACCATATAATTCTTTGAGTTTCTCTTGAGCAAATTCATTGCCCGTAATTTGCTCAAACCTCGTCACTCTGGGGAAACCACACATTTGGCGATAATCGTTGTAGCTTGCTAATTGCAATTGCCGTCCTAATCGGATTGAGGGTAATTCGGTTAACTCAACCAATATATCAGGGGTGTTGAATAAACCAATTTTTGTACCTGGTTGGGAACAAGTTTCCTCCATCAATGCCCCCAAACCTTGATCAATGAACATCTTGTTGTTCCAGAGAGATGAGGCAATATTGGTTGGTTTGCCTTTATAGTTAAAAGTTTCGGGAATTGCACTATGCCAGCGATAAACAAAGTCAAACTCAATTGCCATATAATTGGGACGATGCCAGCTTTCCTTAGTAAAAGCTTCAGGATCGGCAAACAATTTAAAGTGATAGGGAGTTATGTGGTTAATGTACTCTTCCATGATGATTTTGAGAATAATCGCCATGAGAATATTTCTTGAGGTTTGGAAGAGCCTTTCATCATCCCAATCTGGATAATTGCTTGCTAATTCATCACAAAGACGATTATGCTCCCGCAGACACAGAGTATTGAGCATGACATAGCCAATTTGCACATTTGCTCGTTCTACTCCCATCGCAAAAAGATATTGTTTTTTATCTGCTGGCTGTCTTTTTTCATCATTGATGGGTTCATAAAGACCGTCAAATTGAGGATCAACTATACCCTGGGCTGGATCTGCATAATAAAATAAGGGATACTCTTCTTCTACACCATCTTCGCGTTTGAGTTTCTGAGTTTTGAATTTACCTCCTTGAAAGGTTCTTAAAAGATGTGATTGTTTTCTGGTTAAACCATAAACATTAGACAAATCAATTTCATGGTTGGAGGTATTTTTTAATTTGTTATGGCGATCAAGGCGGAGAAAACTATCAGTAAACCACTGCACCCAATAGGGAAACAGCATAGTTGATTTAGGAGAATAAATCGTTTGACCATCTCTTTTACGGAATAAAATAGCTAGGTCTTCAACTTTTGGTAGATTGTCCTGGGAGTTGAACTTTGGATCGGGTGGTAAATGTCGTCCAGTATAAGTGCGATCGTTGAGTGATTCCCAAGAAGTATATGTATCAGTTTTTTTAGGAATTGTAGTATCAGGAATATGCTCATCTAGAGTCATCATACTGTATGGATTGGGACGAGTAGGAACTTTATAGATGAGACTGTTAATCAGGGTTTTATTAACTTTACGTGCAAGAGATTTATTGCTTTGGAGAAATTGCCAAATCGGTTTAAAGTTTGTTAAAACGAATGTTTGAAGTTTGTTGCTGAATCCGTCTTTGGATGTGTCTCTTTTCCCAGCCATATTTTTTTACCTTTCCTGTTTATCAAATCTTGTATTTATATATAACCTAATTTTATCTCTTTTAATTGCCCAAATTCATTCAACTTGATTCAGTTTGTCAATAATTTTTTGTAGATTCTTCGGTCGATAGTCTTTGCGAGTTTTCAAACGGTTGATTGTGCTTTCATGAAGGTCTTCAATAACATCGCTTACTTCACGAAGCTTAATTCCTGCTAATTTAAAGAATCCAACATCATTTTTAAAGTCACATTCATAATTGGGTTCAATACCTGTCAAAATCTTACTTGGATCTAAGTCAAGCCCCAATCCCAGAACACCGATGGAATCAATCATCCACTGTAAGGCAGCATCTGATAAGCCTCTGTTTTCTTCGGTTCCACCACCAACGCAGCCGTGTCCACCAGGAAACCACTTTTGAATCACCCGCTGGCTTTCAGCCTCAGGATGCTTTTTCATGGGAGTGACATCAAAGACTTCGCGCATTTCGTCGATCGCGATCGCGTGCAATGCATTCTGAATAAATTTGTTTAAAGTCGTGTCATGGAATCTGTAACGCTTATTTAGCTCCTCGTGCAACTTGTGAAAGGCAGGTATCCCAGGAATACCAAGGGCACCAACGGTATCAAAACAACCAAGCAAGGTGATAGGGACGCGCCTTCCGTAGTCTTTACGGTATTCCGTTGCTACCTGATCTCTGGGTTTAACACTCCGGTTACGGTAAAGCTCGTAAGCTTCATGTGCTTTGGTGACATGGGGACGATCTAAAAGACCGGAGCAATAGATCATTCCCGCTAGACTCCTAACTGTGTAAGCACCGCGACTGAAACCGAACAGATAGATTTCGTCATCATCAACATAGTTGAGACTAAGAAATCGGTAGGCATCTTCTATATTTTTATCGATTCCTAGTCCAGTAGCTGCTTCTAAAATCTTTGGACCCTCGGTTCCAATGCCCTCGTCATAAAACACGACCTGTGCAACCCCGTCACTAGCGATCGCTTTAACACATTGAGCCAGCTTAACTATATTGCTTGGGCAAGAACTCGTTAACTGTTGCCAGGTTCCATCACAGCAAACTACAAGACGTTTCATAAAAATCTTAATTTATCGTTCAGGTAAAGAGTTTTATAGAAATGCAATATATTACTACAAATCCCAGTGGAATCGTTTATCTTCTATTTACTTTTTATGGAAGTTTTATTTGACTTAAAGCATTCTATAACAACAATCATGAAGTTAATTGTTAAAAAATAATAACTTAAAAGGTCAGTACGGATTTTTATCAACAAAGTGGTAATATGCAACTCATCGCTTGATTTTCTTTACGTGGTTCATATAAGATGAAAATCGCTGTAGTTAAGATATTCAATAGCAATAACTAATAGACATCGACCGAATTTAATTATGCGTTGCCCGAAGCCCTTGTAGAGACGTAGCGTGCTACGTCTCTACATTCTTTTTCACTCCTATGTCTAATAATGGAGGCAGAGGGGCAAGGGATAATTCCTCCTTGCCCCATCTTCTCATTCCCTATTTATGCCTTTGTTGATGCCATTGCCACGAGTGAATTAGAATATCTTTCAAGGATGAATATTGAGGTTGCCAATTTAGGATTTTTCTGGCTTTGTCACCGCTACCGATGAGTGATGGGGGATCACCAGGACGGCGATCGCATTCTTTGATAGAAATGTCACGTCCTGTGACAAGTTTCGCAGTTTCAATAACTTCTCTGACTGAAAAGCCGTTACCATTACCTAAATTGAAAACTTCGCTATCCCCCCCGTCTAAGAGATATTTCAACCCTAAAACATGAGCGTCTGCCAAATCGTTAACATGAATATAATCGCGAATACAAGTGCCATCAGGCGTGGGATAATCAGTGCCAAAAATTGAGATAAATTCGCGTTTGCCTAAAGCTGTCTGAAGCACCAAGGGAATTAAATGAGTTTCTGGGTTGTGATCTTCACCCAAGCGACCCTCAGGGTCAGCACCAGCAGCGTTGAAATAGCGGAAACGTACTGATTTAAAATCGTAAGCGGTACGAAAGTCAGAAAGAATCCGCTCTACCATCAGCTTAGTAGCACCGTAGGGATTAATTGGATTTTGGGGATGGTCTTCGGGAATTGGGACAACTTCTGGTACACCATAAGTGGCACAAGTGGAAGAAAAGACAAATTTCTTAATAGAAGCTGCCAACATTGCTTCTAACAGCGTTAAAGTGCCGACAACATTATTGCGGTAGTATTTTGCTGGGTCAGTAACCGATTCTCCCACATAGGCGTAGGCAGAAAAGTGCATGACAGCGGCAAAATTGCGGGTAGAGAATAACTTATCTAACAAAGGGCGATCGCCTGTATCTCCTTCTATGAGTTCTACCTGTAAAACGTTTTCTACCAAATCACGATGCCCATACACCAGATTATCGAGTATTATCACCTCATATCCCGCCTGCAATAAAGCAAGCACCGTATGAGAGCCGATGTATCCAGCTCCCCCAGTTACCAAAATCGAAGGCTTTTCAGGCGACATACTTTTCATGTTTAATTTCACAACCACATTAATCAATTTAATTTACTAATGGCAGATGACAGTTTGAAGAAAGTATGAATGACTGAGATATTCCACCAGTCCCAACAACCGCCTAGGAATGAATTTCCCGGCTCGATGGCGTGCAGTCGTCTAAAAACGACTAGTAAAAGGTTTTAGTCCACCTAGGTGGACTCAAAGAGTACAGGGGGGCGAGTATGCTAATTGAGAATAGTGCAAGATGTCAGAATAACGATGAACTTTTTTATCCTTCATCCCTACTTGCTTACCTCCAGGTTTATTTTTGGATAAAAAAATTAAGCAAAGGATTCTACTCCAAATCCTCCACAACTTCGGTGGAGTCTTAACTTCATGCTTCCAACCTTACACTTCATCTTTTATTTGACCTGGAAAATTATAAATACTGGGTGCAATATCACAAAATTGCTCTAAAATCACTACGACGGTAGTCTTTGTGTGAGGGGAGTCACCCCCATTCTTGGGGAGTGGCGTTGTGATGTATTTGTAGTCAGGTAACAATGTGTTTACAATTTGACAATAAAATTAATCAGCTGCCCAAAACCTCTAGGCAGACCCTTAGGGGTTCGCGCCTTACCTGCGGAGTGTAAAACGCTCCGCAGTGGTGGACTCACCAAACTAGCGCTCACCGCACTAGAAGATTTGAGAGTAAATGTATGTTTCTACTGTTAAGCCGGGTACTTCTCTGGCTGCTTGTTGGCACAATCGTCTATTCTTTGTTCCAGAGATTTTATCCCTCAGGAACTTTTGCTGGACGATTGATCGTAGTAATTTTCTTGCTTGTCCTTGCGCTGTCGTTCATTAACCCTAATGAACCAGCGGTGGCTTCGTTGTGGAGAGTGGTGTCATTTCCGCTCAAGCCTCTGGGAGCATCAATGTTGATGTTGATGTTTGCCGCTCAAAGAATGAAGGATGGAGGAATAGGCAAACCGGGCGGAAGCTTGCTTGGCTCGGCGCTAACGATTTTACTATTGGCAAGTACACCAGCTGTTGCCTACTTTTTAGTTAGATCGCCTGTGGCAATGGTGGGTTCACCCTCCATCGCAAGTCAAGTCGAGAATTACCGCCTCGCGTCAACATCTGGGACACTACTTGCATTAGGGCAATCATCTGAGAGTCCAATTATTTCCGATGTGATGGGAGACAGGATTCTACCTGCTGTGGATACAAGTGTGGCAACCATAGCATTAAACAACTTGGAGATTAAAGTCCCACCCTACCTGTTGCAAAACCCTGCGGACATTACCAGACGAGGATTGCGGCTAGAAGACTTTGTACCCAATGCAGAAACACTGTCACTAACAACGCGAGTTTGGGAAAGTTATCTCAACCAGACTTACTTTTTCTTGCGTGGTAGGTAACGGCGCTTCGCTCCCAGGCAAAAGTCCCGCGTGTACAATAAAAGGATGCAAGCCCCTAAATTTATGGGGCAATTCTTTTCGCTTTTTACTTTTTACTTTCCCTAAACAGGGTTGGTAATCTGTGAGGCATTTTGTTTTCTCATTGAACATGGGGAAAAGGGGAGAAGATTTAACGCTTTTCCCCTCAATTCAAAAAGTGCGAATTATAAGCTCTACAGCTTATTAAGATAAAAAATTTTCCGGCGTTGCTTTCACAAATCGCGCCCACAATTTTATCGAATTATGAGTCGAGTCCGGGAAGAATAAGCATCCTGAAAAACTTTATTTAGAACAGGTTCAATCGCCATTCCCCAGTCCCCAGTCCCCAG
>CASBQC010000043.1 GCA_949127805.1 Nostocales cyanobacterium PMM_0081 | reverse complement strand
TTATAATACATCTTTAAACATTTACAGTAATTTGGCTAGATTGAGTGTTAGCTTAGACGTATTTTCATCCAAAATTTACAGTTTTTAAACGGAAGCGGGATTTTTTGCTGCTTGCGATCGCCTCAGCAGTCAAAATTATTTGCGTCAATACCCCGAAAAGTGAATTCAAAATTCTAAAGTAAAAATTAAGAATTAGTCAAATAATTTCCGGCTGCACTAGGCAGCCGTTATTCCCATAGCATTACTAGGTGCGGGTTCCGCTATTCTCATCATCAATGTGCCCCCTCGAACCCCAGAGGGGGAGCTAACGTCAAAAATTATTTCTCAGCATTTTCTCAGTAAATTTATCATATATTTTTAATAATAAGCTGAAAAATTAGTTTTATATTAAGGGACAAATACATCAGTCAAAAACAAAGAAATTAAATTTACCAAAATCCTTTGGAATAAAATATTGGTTAGCATTTACGTTTTTAGTAATGGTAAATTATAAGCTTTTTGAATGCGTGAATGCGTGACTTCTGCGCCCGCTGTACTAGTACACTCTCATTTTTAGGAAATTTATAATGAATAAGAACCTTTTACGACGACGCCAGTTGCTTTATTATTTTGGGATTGGAGCTATGCTAAGTGGGTGTGGAAAACCAATCATTGACTTAGCTTCAAAAAAAACTGATAGTTCTTCTACTGCTGTAACGAATACTTCGAGCAACTTACCTCCGGTAAATGTTGCTGCACAGTCTTCAAGTAAGGCTTTACCAGAATTTCAGGGCATAAGTCAATGGCTGAATTCTGCTCCTTTAACGACTCAAGACTTGAAAGGGAAAGTTGTATTAATTCACATTTGGACTTTTGCGTGTATCAATTGTCAGCGAACTATTCCCTATGTTGTTCGTTGGCATGAACAATTTGCTAGTAAAGGACTCCAAGTGGTAGGAGTTCATACTCCTGAGTTTGGATACGAACGGGATGTAAACAATGTCAAAAGAGCATTGAAAGAACACAAAATTACTTATCCGGTTCCTATCGATAATGATTATAAAACTTGGAAGGCTTATAACAACGAATATTGGCCTCATCTATTTTTGGCAGATCGTCAGGGGTTGCTGCAATATGACCATGTAGGGGAAGGAGCTTATGATAAAACTGAGCAGAAAATCCGTCAGTTATTAGGATAAGGAATGTGGCTATTTCTACTTTATATACGGCGGGTTTGGCACTGCTAGGGGGATTTTTAACTGTAATGTCTCCCTGTGTTCTACCTATTCTGCCAGTGCTAGTAGGTCGATCGCTTCAGTCTCACAAGTATGGTCCGGTAGCTTTGGTTGCAGGACTAATAAGTGGATTTGCTGTAGCCGGCAGTCTTTTGGGAGTGACGGCAAATTGGTTGACTTTCTTATCTAGTGGGTTAAGAAATGTAGCGATTTTCCTACTTTTATTCATGGGGATTCTCGCAATTTTTCCTAAGTGGAGTTACCGTTTATTCAGTTATATAAAAATAGGTAGAAGTACCAGAAAGCCTGGGCAGATAGGATTAAAGGGAGAGTTTTGGCTAGGAACTCAACTAGGCTTGTTGTGGACGCCTTGTGCGGGACCAGTTTTAGGAAGTATTTTAGTTTTGGCAGCAGTTAAACATCAGATTGCAGATGCCTTTGTTTTGCTTCTTGTCTATGGAATAGGGGCAGCATTACCAATGATTGCACTTGCTTACGGAAGTCGTCGTTTGAGTGAAAAGTTGCTGAAGAAGATGCGATCGCATAGTATGATTTTGCAAAGAGTCGGCGGAGTCATGATTGCCACTAGTGCGATCGCTATTCTCTTAGGTTGGGACGTACAAGTGCAACTTTGGCTAGCTCCATATTTTCCCAGTTTACCACTTTAAAATTTATTAAAAGAGAAAATACTTATGACTGCCTCTACTCCTTCCAAAAAATCACGACCTAAACAACCAAGTCAGGCTCTTTTAGCCAAGATATTTCACTGGGTCAACATCATTGCTTTGTTGTTAATGATTACCAGTGGACTACAGATTTATAATGCTAATCCGGTTTTTGGTGGACGTGGGGGTTGGCACTTTCCATCTCTGTTTTTGCTAGGAGGATGGTTAGGTGCAGGTAGACACTGGCATTTTGCGGCTATGTGGCTGTTTGCCCTAAATTTACTTTGGTATGGGCTATATATTTTTATTACGCAACGTTGGAAGCGTCGCTTTGTTGCTGTTAATGACTTGAAAGCACTGCAAACGAGTCAAAACCCAAAACGCAGAATCTATGTCTGGCATCGATTAGCATACACTGTAATCATTCCGATTCTTTTGCTAGCCATACTCAGCGGCATCGGCATGTATAAACCTGCTCAGTTTCATTGGATAGTTGGCATTCTCGGTAGCTGGCAAGCTTTGCGAGTAGTTCACTTTGCAACCATCCCTATAGTAATTATATTTGTAATTTTCCACTTCTGGTTAGGATTCAAGGCTGGAGGCTATAAATTGATTAAATCGATGTTGTGGTAAAGGTGCAAATTTAGTGAGAAACAAAAAATATGAAAGCCTCTATTTCTCGTTTTGAATCATAGATTTTGACCCCTCTCCAAACCTCTCCCCCACGGGGGGAGAGGCTTTGATAATTGGTTTTAATTTTTCTCTCGTTGTATGAAACCACCCTGCTCTCCTTAATAAGGCTACGGTGTACACACAAGTATGACCAGCATAGGTTTCAACTCTTCTAGTGGTTTCGTAGTAGCGCGTATTGGCTAAAATCCTGCATTCGGTGTAGGTTGGGTTTGGTTACGTCAACCCAACCTACAATTTTTTTGCAACATTTTAGTCTAGACACGCTAGTATCATGCGTTATGGACACGCCGATCTAACAAATGAGTTCGCCGATCTAACAAATGAGTTCGCCGATCTAACAAATGCGATCGCCGATCTAACAAATGCGATCGCCGATCTAACAAATGCGAGCGCGATCCTCAGCAGAAAGTTGAATAGTCAGAAATTTTGACTCACTCATATTTCTAATCTACATCATGGCAAGGCATTGTTTGCCCAGTTTTACGGAAAAATGAGCAATGCTGTTGTAGATTATCAGTAATTTCCTCCTCGCGATCAGAGGTATACTGATGGGCAACAGCACGCTTTCGAGATTTTTCGCAGTTATAGCGCTTTCTTTTTCGTGCCTTTCATTGTCTGTGCTGCCGATAAGCAAAGGATGGACGCAAGATGTCAGCAACACCAAATACTCAACGGCGAGGTAGCCCCTACTTTCAAGTATGGGGGTTAGCAGGAGCGCGAGTTTATTCGCCGTCCAAATTCTTCGATCAACTCGCTAGCACTCAACTCTCTCCTTTTGGCTTCGGTTTTAATGTTCTCCCAAGCTTTAGGGGTTAATACGATTTGTCGCCTTTTCTTTACTTCGTCGTGAAGTAAAGGTACATTTTTTAATCTTTTTTGTCCCATAGTAGTTTTTATTTCCTTAGTTGTTATGTATAATCTAAGCGTAGTCTAGCATAAACAAGTAGGTGATTTAATCATGGCAGCGAAAACAACTAGCTTCGTAGTAGAGATTCCGCTAGTAACGACATCCAGCGATTTAGCTGTAATTGCTGCCAGATTGGAATCAGGGCGACAACTATATAATGCTGTGTTGGCGGAAGGAAAAACTAGGCTTCAACTAGTTCGAGATTCTGAGCTTTACGGAAAAGCTAAGTCAATCCCAAAAACTGAGAATAAAGCCCGTTCAGTCGCGTTCCAAAAAGCCCGTGAGGCTAACAGGTTCAGCGACTATGACTTACAGGCTTTTGCTAATAAAACAGCCATTGCAAGCGTCTGGATTAAGTCTCACCTTGATGCTAATACCATTCAAAAAATAGCTACTAAGGCTTTTAAAGCTTTGGAACGTTTGATGTATGGTAAGGCTAAAAAAGTTAGGTTTAAACACAAAGGGCAATTTGCATCCTTGGAGGGTAAAACCAATAAGCAAGGCATTCGCTGGACTGGTAATGGTGTTGAATGGTCTGGTTTGAAACTACAAGCCATTATTAGCAACGACCCTATAATCTTGCATGGGCTGTCATCTAAAATCAAATATGTCCGTCTTGTACGTCGTATTCTTAACCAAAAAACTTATTGGTTTGCTCAATTAATTTGTGAGGGGATGCCATATCAAAAGCCCAAAAATATTATCGGGGAGGGAACAGTCGGTATAGACTTGGGTGTCGCTACTGTTGCGATTGTTGGGGATGAAGAGACTACCTGGACACCATTTGCTGTAGAGCTAACTTCAAAACAAAAAGAAGTTAGGAAGTTACAGCGCAAGATGGAAAGACAGCGCAGAGCAAATAACCCAGATAATTACAACAGTGATGGAACTGCTAAAAAAGGTAAGAGACGATTTAAAAAGTCAAACCGCTATAACAATACGGCAGATAAGAAACGAGAAATCGAGCGTAAACAAGCAGCACATAGAAAGTCTTTACATGGCAAGCTAGTTAACCAAACTTTAAAACTTGGTAAAAATATAAAAGCTGAGAAAGTATCTGTTAAAGCATGGCAGAAACTTTTCGGTAAAAGTATTGGGTTTAAATCACCCACATCTTTTCAATCCGAACTAAAACGCAAAGCTGAAAATGCTGGCGGTACAGTTCTAATGTTTTCGACTCGGAAAACTGCACTGTCACAAACCTGTTTGTGTGGTCATAAACAGAAGAAGTCACTATCTCAACGTGTTCATCATTGCTCCATCTGTGGATTGAAGATGCAACGTGATATTCTTTCTGCATATTTGAGTCGTTACGTCGATCCAAAAACAGAAACTTTGCTAACCGAGGAAGCTAGAAATAGTTACTCTGGGATGGAACAATCCCTGCTAGACGGTTGGCAGAATGGGTCAAATCAATCAACGAGAACTGCGACTAGCTCAAAGTCACCTATTAATAGTGGGTCAGAGTTGATGTCTAGTAATCCAATAGCTCGTGTTCGCGTAGCGTCCCGTAGGGAGGAGTCGGAACCTGAAAGGGTAAACGAAACTCACGCAGTGAGTTGGAACCCCCTGCGTTCACGCATGGGGTAGTTCAGGCAAGCAAATTCGCCCAGGAGATCCAGATTTTACAGCGAATGCGTTAATTGTCACTTCCCGACTTGAGGAAAAGCTCGACGAAATACCCAAAACCACAATTAAACCGTTGCGGGTTGCAGGCGATCGCCTTTCATCTTTTATGGAAGCATACTTGACGCAGCGAGGCAAGCGTAATTTATTCGACGATCCAGAATATTTTGATGCATGTCGTCGTCTTTCTTTAATGGTAGGGCAACGCAACATCACAGTGTTGCTGGCAAAACTTTACGCAGAACAGATGATTGCCACTAAAGAGGGGACAGCGATTGATTTACCGAATAATATACCCGATTTGATGCTAGCCTACCTCAACGAACTCAACCGAGGTGCAGCCGAAAATGAACCAGATAATCGTACCGTACAACGAGATGCGAAAGCGATCGCCTGGGAATGTCTCAAGCAAACTTTTCGTCCCACAACTGCCATACTTGATGATGTTTTAGCTGCACTCAATGCTCATAATAACCCCGAAGCACGTCTGGAACATCTAAAAAAACGCTTGCACCTAATTGACATTATCGGTTCCGAAGAAAATAAAATTCGCTTTGCCCTCGATCCTTTAGCAGAATATCTCGCCGGCTTATACCTGCTAGACTCTTACGGAAATGATAAAACTTCCTGGCACAATTTTTTCACTCAAGCCGAAGCGATATCAGATATTGAATTAATCAAAGGTTTCCTGTTAGCAATACAGGATTGTTATTTAGCAAAAGGTGCAGAAGCACAAGTTCCAGACTTCGTAGCAACAAAACTTTCAACTCTAACAGGTTTAGTTCCCCAAGCAACTAGACAAACTCAACTTGTTGGGAAAGCTGTTAGTTATTAGGAGTAGAGACGCGATTAATCGCGTCTGTACAATGTTAGTGGTTAGTTGTTAATTGTCCCCCACACCACGCTTCCCCCAGACAGAGGCAAAAATGTTAGCCTATTGGTTAGCTTTCAGTCTTTAAGCTGTCTTTGTAGAAACCAGGGTTTCCAGTGGAACAGGAATTCAGTTCGCAAATATTACCACCAATATTGTCTGAGGGTAGCGATCGCAATCTTGGTATAGAGTCAACTCTCCAGGAACTGCCACTATACAACTTCGGCGTGGAGATTAGCTGTACTGGCACAGAAATTGCTGAATACTTTGAAAAATACCCCCTGCTACCTGGAGCAATCTTGCTAGAACAGGGAAAATTCATTGGTATGATTTCCCGACGACGACTGCTGGAATTTTTGATTCGTCCCCACGGAAAAGATTTATTTTTGACTGAGCCGCTAAGTGTTCTCTACAGCTATACTCGGACAGGCATTTTGTTACTTCCTGATAGTACGACGATTTTGAGCGCGATGCAAATCGTATTCAGGCGATCGCCTGAACTTTTGGCTGAACCAGTCATCGTCAAAACAGCACCTGATACCTACAAATTATTAGATATACAAGACTTGGGCATTGCCTCTTGGCAAATTCGCGGAATCGAAACTCAGGTGCGCTATGAACGCAGCCAAGCTCAAATAATTCAAAATGATAAAATGGCGAGTTTAGGACGTTTGGTGGATGGGGTAGCACATGAAATTTTAGATCCCGTAGGTTTTATTTGGGGTAACTTAACTTATGTCTCAAATTACAGCCAAGGCTTGCTCAAATTAATAGAAGCTTATAACAAAGAGTTCCCATTAGCTTCTACAGAAATAATCGATATTAAAGAAGATATTGAATTTGATTTTTTAGAACAAGATTTATCAAAAGCGCTGAAGAGTATCCGCACGGGTGCAGAAAGATTAAAAAACCTTGTTACCAGCTTGCAAAATTTTTGTCACATCGACAAACTTCATCCTAAACCAGCAGATTTACATGCCTGCATTAATAGTATTTTATTGTTAATTAACAGTCAAATTAAAGGAGAAATTGAAATTGTCAAATATTATGGAAATCTGCCTCCAGTATATTGTTTTGTAGGGCAATTGAGCCAGGTATTGATGAATATTTTGAGTCAATCTGTTGATGCATTGCTTGATGAAGCCGTGCGAAACCAGTTTAATCCCAATACAAATCACAAACCAAAAATTGAAATTACTACAGAAGTTATTTCACAGGAAGCGACAAAACCTGATGTACCAGATTCTCGCTGGGTTTCGATTCGCATCGTTGATAATGGTCCGGGGATACCTCTGGAGTTACAACAGCAAATTATTGAGTCTTTTTCTATTGAAAAACGCGCTAATAAAGAAACTAGTTTAGCAATAAGTTATCAAATTATAACGGCGAAACATGGAGGTAAATTTAATTTTACCTCCCAATTTGGCATCGGTACAGAATTTGAAATTCTTTTACCTTTAGTTTGATTATTTTGTTATATCAAGTCCGACAAATCACACATATTGTAGAGACGTTCCGGTGGAACGTCTTTACGACAATTACGATGTTTTGATTGCTGTTAATTAAACGGATATGATATGACTTACGACGCGCAGCAAAAAAAACTAAACATTGCCAGCTTGAAAAATTTCTTGCACCGTCAAATTCAACTCAGGGAATGTTGGTGACACAATGCGATCGCTCTTACAAAACTTCCGAACTTGATACTCACCTTCATCCAAACAGCAAACAAGGATAGTAGGTTGTTTCGGTTTACCAATGTACTCCCTACCACCAAGCGCTGCGTAATCAACAATCCAATATTCTGGAATTCCCATTTCCTCATAATCAGCATATTTCTTGTGGTAATCATCACGCCAATTTGTGCTTACCACTTCCACCACTAGAGGAACCGATAATGCCTGAGTAACTGTTGATTCTTTTTTCCATCGTGGTTCATTTATGAGATTAGGACGGTTGAGTATCAAGATATCTGGTGAATAACCTGACTCACTTGTAGGTGGTTTGACTAGTACAGTTTTCGGGATACCGTATAGCAGATTAAGGCGACTATATTCTAAAGTGAGTTTCTCAACTAAAAATACAATAACCTCTTCATGATCCCCTACTGGTTGTGCCATTTCAACTATTACCCCATTGTACAGTTCATAACGCTTCGGTGAGTTTTCTGGTATCCACTCAACAAATTCGTCAAAGGTTATTAGTTTTGGTACAGTTTGTGTCATTTGTCCCTACGAATCCTTCCTATTTTGATATTTTCTAGTTTGATTCCAGCAACTTTTCACCACGTTGGTAAATCTCTCGTGCATAATCAGTCCAAGCACCTTGTCCCCAATAACGAAAGCAACTTGTTTGCAACAATAAGTTATGTAGCAACGCACTGCGATAATGAGAATCTCTGGTAAGGCTAGAATCCACTTTTTGATGAAATAAACTGCTAAGTTGATTCATCGGACTGAGAACATTTTCATATCCATTTACCCAACTAATATGATTAGTCCAAGAAGCTCCATCCATGTGAAAGTTAGAATTAATTTGCTTGATTTCTTGAATTGCTTTTTCTACTTCTCCCGGTTGAATATTCTCAGATGAAACTCGCTGCCAAATTTGAGATTGCCCCACTGGTTGACAAGTTGGATAATCTTCAATTTTACAACCAGCAGCTTCTATTAATTCTAAATATTCTGTTCCTGTTACACCAACAACACCTGTTTTTCCGATTTGATGCCAAGCTTGTTTAAAAGCGCTGGGAAATTCATTCATCATCACACCGCCATTTTCACCATCGCCGATTTGACTAACTATTGGCGGGATATTTACACTACCTAATTGTTGTTTAGATAATGTTTTAGCTTCGTAATAAGGTTGCATTTGAGCAACTAATTTAGTATCTGAACCTTGAGTTTTAATTAAAGCTGTGATACTAATTGTTTCACCTTGGGAATTGCGAGCAACAAGACGATGTGGTAAATGTTTGTGAGCTAGAGATTGACCGTCAAGAGTTTCTACAGAATGTTCTTGAACTAATAGCCAACGATAGCCGCATTCTTTCAGCGCTTTAACAAATTCAAAGAGAGTATCGGGGTGATTTGGTAGGTGCATTTCTGGAGGTGAAAAGCCTTTGACTCGCGCTAATGCTTCCCAACCAAAAATCGCGGCAAAGTGATGTTGCCATGCTATAATATGCAGTTTAATATCTGGGATAGGTGTAGAAGGAACTACAGCATGGCTCCACATTGTACCGAGCCATTCTACGTAAGGTTGATAGGTGCGATCGCATGTTATCCGCTTCAGGTTATTTAAAATATCCTCGCGTCCCATTTGCCGCAATCCCCACAATAAATTGCCAGAATAATCCAGCATGACGCGAGGATTGCAACCTTGGCTTACAAGTTCGGGTATAAAATCGCCCATGCGACTGTAACAATATGCAAAAGGCGTCGCATTATGATTATCCCCAACGTTGGGATGTTCAAACATATATTGCAGATTGCTCATGAATGCACCATCATGTCCAGCGGGGATCGTTGGCTGATGCATGTGGAGTGCGATCGCAAAAGTTGCGGTTATATCTTCTAACCGGAGATTTGTTGTTGGTAAAAATACAGGTGCATCACGGTTGACTACATCAAGCACCTCTGTTTCCCAACCAGAAATATTGGGCAAACCATCAATGATTTCCGGTAAAGTCGTGAGGCTAATTGTTGGGGAAGGCATTTATGGTTAGTTCCGATACGAATTATATCTAAATATCCTGTATCTTGGACTGTTTTTCTAACTCTCTTAATGAATCACAATCAAGTAGAGACGTTCCGATGGAACGTCTTTACTTTTTATTGAATAATCTCTAGCAATAATACCGAAGACATCACAGCTTAACAAAATTACGTTAGTCGTAGAGACGTTCTGGTAGAACGTCTTTAACACAAATCATCGTAGAGACGTTCTGGTAGAACGTCTTTAGCACAAATCATCGTAGAGACGTTCTGGTAGAACGTCTTTAACACAAATCATCGTAGAGACGTTCTGGTAGAACGTCTTTAGCACAAATCATCGT
>CASBQC010000042.1 GCA_949127805.1 Nostocales cyanobacterium PMM_0081 | reverse complement strand
TAAACAAACAAAGCCTACCTGCGTAGGCTTTTAAAATAATTAGTCCGCGTAGGCGGACTTCGTTCGTGTAGCCGCGACTTCCAGTCGTCGGGCAGTCTTAAATGGATTACAAAAAGACCCGACGACTAAAGTCGCGGCTAAACAAACAAAGCCTACCTGCGTAGGCTTTTAAAATAATTAGTCCGCGTAGTAGGCGGACTTCGTTCCTATAGCCGCGACTTCCAGTCGTCGGGCAGTCTAATGTTAAAAAATCTGTCCTGGGAAGGGTGACTTTTCTGTATAATAACTTTAGCCACTGATGGAAATAAAAAGATAATTTCCACTGCTTCAAGCAGATTTTAAGATAACTTTATATAAATACGTTGAAAATCGGTATTTAAACGCAGTTTATTTCACTGCGTTGATTTTCCGTATTAGCACTGTTTGCTTTGTATATTTTGCTAGTTAGCTTAGTACCAGGTTGAGAGAGATTTCACTCAAGGCTGACTAACTTGGTGTTTGCTTATTCAAATCATCCAAGTAGCACAGCAAAGGTTGGTTTTTTCAACTTTGGATTTAACCAACCTGAAAAAGTAATTAGGGCAATGTCACTACCACTTGATTATCTTAGGTTGCGCGTAGAATCTGCTGTGGCATTTTGCACAGCAATTTTAAATTTTGCCCTCAACTTGAATGTGGCGATCTAAGTTGTTTCTCGATTGATCGCTTTTCAAAAGTAATTTAAATTCGTGAGGATTTTACTATGTTACGTCGTTCTTTGTTCGCTTGTGCTTTGATGTTGGCTTCTGTCGTTGGTTTCGCTTCTAGTGCGAAGGCTGTCACTGAAGCTGTGACATTAAGCGGGGAAGTGTCTGCTACTTGCACTTTACTCACCCCTGTAGCTGGAACCCTGTCTCCTAATAACGCTGCCACTATGTTAAGCAGTAATGTTGGTGGAACACCCGCTAAGATTAATATCGACTGCAATGGAGGGGATCTCAGCGTTTCCGCTCCTTCTAAAACTGGCGGTACTGGTACTACCACTACATTCGATACCCTTAAGGCAAATATCACTACTACGAATGGTACAAAAGTCTATTCTGCTGTTGCTGATGGTGCTATTACAGCTCCTTTAACAGCTGCGGAAACTGGAACTGCCGAAGTAAACATGACCGCATCTGTAACTACTGGTACAATTGCTGCCGGAACCTACGATTTTACAGTAAACGTTACTGCTACTCCTTAGTAATGATTGTAGGTTGGGTAAAGTGAAGTGAAACCCAACCAATTCAAATATTATCTTGAGTTTCGTTACTTCAACTTAACCTAAGAAAATCTGAAACTCCCCCTTCCCGCTTGCGACGAGGGGAATTTTTCATAAGTGTTGTATATTTGCTAGATGAAATTTATATTTTTGTAGGATGGGTGTCTCACCTGTCCTTTTGATTTTTAAAGCGCAAAATGCACCCCACAAGAATCATATCAGGTCGAGTAAATTAACCATTATAACCATAAAACCTCACCCCCATAAAGCTGTGCTTTATTTCCCCTCTCCTTAGTAAGGAGAGGGGTTAGGGGTGAGGTGTTTATATTGCGGGTAATTTAGCAAATAAGTTAAACGCGGGGTGTGGTTCGGTGGAAATAGCGAGTATTTAACTAGGCTTAATATCATCTCAGATAAATACTGTAGATTCTACGGTTATCACTCGCTAAGAATACTGCTAAAACAGAATCACTGTTAATGAGTAATTAGTAATTGAGAAGTTATAAATTGAGAGTTGATATTCCTAACTCTTAATTCATCACTATTTTCTTATTAATTGCCAATTTTTCATGGGTAATCTACTCATACTAATATCTGGCACCGGGCGAATGTAATTCGCAGCTACACAAACAAAACCTGCCGACCCAGGTTCTGAAAAGCCAGATTTTTATGAGTCCGCGTAGGCGGACTTCGTTTGTATAGCCGCGAATTACATTCGCCAGGGCTTATTAATTTAACTGTTTGGAGAATCAAATTAAAATGTTTTTTTCAAATCACAAAACGGGAATTATTTCCGCACCTCTTCGTACTGCTTTGCGTTTAAGTTCCTGGGCATTATCTGCGGCTTTACTTTCCGCAGGAGCAAGTCAAGCACAAGTCAGTCTTTCACCATTAAAAATAGAAGTTAAAACAAATCGCGGTCAAGCTCAAGGCGTTATTAATATTACAAATACTAGTAACGAAACCTTTCGCGCTCGCGTCTACGCTGAATCTTTTACATACAATCGAGATAAGGGTTTTGAAAGTTTACCTTCTAGCCCTTCTGATTTAAGACCATATTTGCAATTTTCGCCGCGTGAACTAGTTGTCCCACCGGGAACAACCAGAAGAGTCCGTCTCAATGCTCGTTTGGCTCCTAGTTTACCAAGTGGTGAATATCGGACAATGATTTTCACCGAACCTTTAAAGCCGAATATTGTTAAGAATGGAAATGGAATTACAACGAACATTATCACCCGTGTTGGTAGCGCTTTCTTTGTTCGTAAAGGTGATGTGCGTCCTAATTTGATGGTGGATAGCGCTAGATGGAATGCAGAAGCAAAGAAGATACAAATATTAGTCCGCAACAGTGGTAAAGCATCTGCCTACACATCTATTAAGTGGACTCTTAAGCAAGGTGGAACCGTTGTTAAATCTGGAGAATCACCAGATACAGGTATTGTGCCTGATGGCGATCGCAATTTAATTTTAAATCAATCTAAGAAAGATGAATTAAGTCTTTCTCCTGGCACATATCAACTAAGTGGTGAGTTGATGTGGGGTGAAGATAACGACAAAAGTAAACTGCCATTCAAGCTGGATTTAACAGTCCCTGGAGGAAATTCTACACCATCGCCAACCAGAAATAGAAGGTAAAAGTCAGCGTGAAAAATCCCCTATTTTACCTTTCTGCGTTTGCGGTTTGCCTTTTTTGCGCTACTCCAGCTAAGGCTAAGAACGTTATCCCGAACTTCTCAAAAGAAACTGTTACAGACGGAAAGATAGATAATACCTCACCCCCTAACCCCTCTCCTTATAAAGGAGAGGGGAGTGTTGATGTCAGTCAACGGGGTGGTGAGGTGATACCTACGAATGCAACTTCAGATCAGATGAACTACGATTCACTCTCTTTGGAGGAAAGGTTAAAAAGTTTACCGATTAATGAAACTAGTCGTGCGGATCTGCGGGAGAGGCTGATTGAATATCGGGAAGCGGTTAAATCTAGAAAACCTCTCTCCAAACCTCTCTCCAACGAGGAGAGAGGCTTTGATCCTGGGTGGTTAGGTCTTCCAGATGAGGTGAAAACTCAGGATTTAAATTGGCGTCAACGGCTAAAACCTACGCGGTCTACAGATAACGTTGCTGCTGATTCTAAATCCCCCCAACCCCCCTTAGAAAAGGGGGCTGAAACTCTGACGCCGGAAGTTAAATCTGAATTGCAAAAAAAGACAAAGGACTTCAGTACATTCCCGGTTGGTTTGAGTGTGGGCAAACGCAATGTCAACCCCAGCGTGATTATCCGGGGACAAGAAGACGGAACGCAAGCAATTAACTTTGAAAATTGGTTGCTACCGTTTGATGATGTAATTCAAGCGTTGAAATTAGACTTAAAAAATTTACCAGATGGTCAATTAGAAGTGCGATCGCCTGGTCTTGTCACTCGCATCGATCCAAAAAAACTTCGCAACGATCCAGAGTTAGGTTTAGTATTTTCGATTCAAGATTTAAATACTCTCTTTGGCATCAAAGCGAAATTCAACATCAACGATTACGCAATTGAGCTTGATGTACCTTGGCTCAATCAATCCAGTTCGAGAATTGGGCAAGCGGAACCGCCGATTATATTAGAAGGTATACCACGAATTGCACCGGGTAATTTCAGTTTTGGCGCAATTGAACAAAAACTTAACACCAGCGGTTCCGAAGGTACAGGAGCCAGTTACAGAGGCGATTTTCTCGCGGTTGGTAGTCTGTTTGGTGGTAGTTGGTTTGTGCGTACAGATCAGCCAAATTTCCAAGACGCATCAAGTTGGAGATTAGCGGAAGCACAATTTTATCGACCAAATAATCAAGCTGATTATATCTTAGGTTCCCAGCCAACTTTTTGGCGCAGTCAAGGTGCAAGCGATTATTGGGGTTTTACATATATTCAACGACAAGGATTTACTCCACCGCAACTGTTTGGTGGTGGTTTTGTCGATCCTCGTTTGCGGTTGCAAGCTTCGCAAATTGGCAGGACAATTACAGGTAAGGCTCAACCGGGTACATTAGTTAGGTTAGCAGAAGCATTTGGCGATCGCGTAATTGGCGAAGTTTTAGTTGATTCTTCCGGAATTTACCGCTTTGAAAACGTCAGAAGCGAAAATCAATACTATGGCAGTAGTTACCGCGTCTTGCTTTACCCAGAAGGACGACTCACCGCTCAACCAGAAATCCGCGAAGCTACCTACTCCATTGTACCAGGACAATTACCCGCAGGTTCTTCAGCTTTGGTTTTTTCTGGTGGTTTGCGACGAGAATTAAATAACAGTCTGTTGGGCAACTTTTCTGATTTTCGCGGTGGAGTCGCTCAAAGATGGGGTTTATCAGAAAATCTCACAGTCGGTGTAGGTGGAGTATACGACGATTCCGCCAGAGGTTTGGCAGAAATATTTTATCGTCCGGCAAATTTGCCTTTAGAAGTTGCAGTTTCTGCACTCAGCGGTAATAAATGGGATGTGAACGCAGATATCCGGTTTAATCCGACTCGGAGTTTGAGTGCATCATTTACAAGCGATCGCTTTTCTAATCGTTTTAACTTAGATTGGCGCCTTTTTCCTGGTTTGAGCTTATTTGCTACTACCGATAGCCGCGACGCAACAGGCGGTGGTGTACAATTAAACTTTAGTGGCAGAAACGCTTTTACCTTCGCCCGTGTTAGCTTAGATACAGAAAGCCGCTTGCGGTGGACTTTGCTGCAACGTCTCGGCAGATTAGAATTAAATCAACGCGGTAACGAAATCGGCACTTTATCGGAATTTACTTATAGCTTATCTAGAAACAGCAACTTTTTGAGTTTAGGAAACTCGCTGCTAGTAAGTTATGAAACCCGCAGTCAAAATTTGAATAATAATTTGCTAACCTTAGGTTGGCGATATCGTTCTACACAACGCGCTAGTGATGGTAATTATCGTTGGGAAGCGCAGTTGGGTTATGGGATTGGTTCTCAGGGTAGCGGACCTGTGGCTTCATTATCAACTACAATTTTACCAGGTATTTTGTTGCGGGCGCGTTATCAAGGCGTATCTGTGACTTCCGACCAAGCCAGCTTTAATGTAGACTTAGTTTCTAGCGCTGGTTTGCAAAGCGGAATTACACCAGGGGATAGACGTTCTGATTATTTCCGTACCCAAGGTGGTTTATTGATTCAGCCGTTCTTTGATAACAATAATAACGGCAAACGCGATGCGGGTGAGAGATTATATACAGAAAATGCAGATACACTGCTGGTGCTGAACAATCGAGTTGTGAAGTCATTGCAACCGAATATTCAAAGCGATCGCATTTTAGTACGCTTAAATCCAGGGACTTATCGTTTAGATTTAGATCCCGCAGGTTTCCCCGAAGATTGGCAAGCTACCACTGACGCTTATGCTGTCGATGTCATCGCAGGTTCCTACACACCAGTAATGTTACCATTAACTCGTGCTTACGCTTTTTCTGGAGTTGTTACAGATGCTCAAGGTAAACCAATTAATGGTGCGAGGGTGGAAGCTGTTTCTAAAGACTCTAAAGTGCGGTTATTTTCCGTTACCAACACCGCTGGAGTTTATTATTTAGAAAGACTGCAACAAGGCACTTACGATTTATTGATTAACGATAAACCTGTGGGTGGTATGACATTGAAATTAGATGAGTCTTCACAAGGTTTTCAAGAACTCAATGTTCAGCAGTTAGAAAATCAAGAATTTCGCGCCGTAATTCCCAGTGTAAATCAAAGTGTATTGCCAAATAAAAATAAAGATAAATAAAGTCGACATAAATTAATTATGCGTTGCCCGAAACCCTTGTAGAGACGTAGCACTGCTACGTCTCTACATTCATTTTCACGACGTTTGTCTAATAAGTAGTAACAAGAAAAAAGCGGCACTACCCCACAGCAAATTCAGTGTAATAACGCATCTTTGGAGGGTCAAACCCCAAAACAATGTCTTGCTTGGGGACACCGAGTTCCACCAATTGGTTGGCAATACCAACTTCTGTGCCATCCTGCTGAATCCAAATTTTGCCATCAATTATGTCAAGATGCAGGACAGTGCCATATAATCGCTTAGACTCGCGCCAGCCAACGTAGACTAGTTGATAGCGATCGCGTTCGGTATCGAAAATAGTTTCAGCCTGGATGCGTTCGTCCCAGACTAACTTTGCCTGTTCAGTTAACAGGTGTTGGATATGTCGTCGGTACTTATCGACGGTAGCCATCGTTCAATAAATTTACTGTCTTTTTACATAAAAAACTAATTTCTTGTGAAATCATTTTTTTTTCATCAGATAATTAAAGGTTTAATAAAAAGCGCTTTATCAAGTAGTATTTTTAATATAAGTTGGCTATAGTGGTTTTAACTCAAAGTAATAAATATTACCCGGCTCGTTGTAATCTAAAATACAATTTTACAACTAATAGATTCGGTTTTAGCGGAATCGAAAGCGGTAATAACACTATCAGAAGATGCTGAGTCTACCTAAATTAAGCTTTCCCAATCGCGTTGAGCGAGTAATAAAAGTTTAATTTACTACTGTGAATGCAGTGAATTGAATGTATTTGTACTAAGTGACAGTTCAAAGTGCAGAATATGGGTCACATAGTACTCCGTTTAGGATTCTTTCTTTTCTTAGTGTCTACCCTGCGGAAAACCCTCTTCTAGGTTTAGAATGCGGTTTTTTTACCAAAAATTCTTACTTATTTGACATTGATTTGTCAACGCTAAAACGAAAGAGCCAATCGAAAGAAAATATGAAAGGGTTGCGTAAATTTTAAATTTTTTAGCCTGACAGGTGGCGATCGCCTATTAAATTTGCATTTGCAAAACCCATTCACAGTAAGCATTTGCGGATAAATCTAGTGCATGACTGCTTAATTGTTGAGTTGAGTCGTGATTCGTTTGCAGCGAAATACAATCCACATTCCGCAGATGTGGCTCATTTTACTGATATTTTTGAAAAATCTAAGCTAGTTCAAATAATGAAATAATATTGACTACAACTTTTCTCTAAATAGTTCAGAAGTTTTTTGACGATCTTGGGTTAAATTACTCACTTCCTTGTGCTTCATTTTGGATTTATCTAGGTGCTGACAAAGATTTATGCACTCTTAGTTGTTATGGGAATTGGAACCATATGAAAATAATGTTGGTATGTACGGTGGTGCGATTGGGAGTGAGCGATAAGTATATGGTGCAGGAGAGTTTGGAATTATTATCACTCCATAATGCTCGGATTATGGGAATCGGGATGAATGGGGTTGAGCAGCGCAGTCAGGGGTATGGGTATAAGCGGGAGAGTTTGCAGGTGGAAGCATGAAGCAGCAATCTTATTTATCTTTATCTTCATCTCGGAAAAATCACAATAGTGATTCTTTGTTTCGGGGAATTTGGTTGCGATGGAAATTTTTAACGCAAGCTGAAAAAGTTGTTTGTTGGGGGATTATATTAATTCCTCTGTGGTGGTGCATAGGTTGGAATTTTATACTTTTACTTTGGGTAATTAGTATTGGAGCTTACGAAGTAAAGTGCCATCAGAAAATTCGCCTAGAAACTCCCAGTTTATCCGTCATTACACTGCTATTATTCTCGGTTTACAGATTGCTGACTTACCTCTTAAATACTCCTGAAATTGCACCACGAGCACTAGTTGAACCATTGTTATTTTGGGGATGCGGTGGAATCTTGTTGTGGTATGTCCAAAGCCACAATATTCGCATTCGCTTGTATGTAGCAGCTTGGGCTTTTTCTATTGTTATTTGTATGATGTTAGTTTTTTGGTCATTTTTTAACTTTGTTCTCCATGAACCATACTTTGTACCACCCCGAACTCTGGCTGCTACTTTGCTTGACAAAGGTACAAGTTACCACCCAACTTTATTGGGTAGCCTGAGTAATTTTCTAGTTCCATATTATTCTGGCGAGAGAGGAATTGGCGGATTTTTACGTTACACATTATTCTTTCCACATCCAACAGTTTCTTCATTTGCAATTGGTTTTGCTGGGTTGATAGTTTTGGATACAAAGAAACCTCTATGGTTTTTACCTATATGTACAGGCTGCGGCTTTTTAATCTTGATTTGTCAAACACGTAATGCTTGGTTAGCTTTATCAGTTGTATTAGTTGTACGTTGGCTAGTTACATCTAGCAAAGCAGGAGGAATTATCTTTTTTTGTTCCTTAATGGCAATGACTACTTTTATTACAATGTCACTTCCTGCCGTTACAGATTTTCTCTCTGAAACTTTTACCAATACTGTCGAAGCAACTAATAATTTTCGCAAAGACTCAAGCGATACTCGGAACGATATCTATGTACGAACTTGGGAAAGAGTTGTTGAGGAACCTCTCATCGGACATGGTATCAACGGTTCTCCGGTACTTCCAGGATTTCAATATGCATTGATTGGCACTGAAAGTTTTATCTTGGGAACCTTGTTATATAAATCAGGAATTATTGGTACTGGTTTATTTATGGTATTTTTTATATCATTGTTTACAGACTTATACAGCACATCTAAAGATAGACCTTTATCCTGTTATTTAATGTTGCTTTATCTGAGTCTGAGTTCTCTAGTAACTGAATTTATTACACCAGAAATGTTCATTGTTTTACTATGCGTAATGATGTATATGCCTGACAAGACTAGTTATATAGAGAATAGAAGGCT
>CASBQC010000041.1 GCA_949127805.1 Nostocales cyanobacterium PMM_0081 | reverse complement strand
TCCAAACTCCGAAGAGTAGAGAGAACTTCCTTCGAGGTACTATCAGTTGTAGAGTGACCCACAACAATCTTTCCTCTACGGCGGTTTATAGTCGGGAACTCGCCCAGCCCGACTCTTTTAATGATTAAAGTCAGTGAAGGAGTTACCTCCCCCACTGCTCTCCAAAACGGAACGTGATAGTTTCCCATCCCAAGCGCTCCTCAGTAAAACGGTCTTTATCATAGATACGTCATTGCCAACGTATTGTCATATCAAAACTCAGGTTCCGACTTGACTGGTGGCTTAGGCTTACCACTATTACAGGTAGATTTGTTGCCAAGACTGCCATCTTTGGCGGTCTTTGTGTCGTGACAATGCCGATGGAGTAGTTGCCAGTTATCATATTTGTTCTTACCGCCTTTTGACTTGGGAACAATGTGGTCAACTTCGAGCGAATCTCCATCTTTGAAGTAGCTTCCACAGTGGGAACACTTACCTTTTTGCCGCTTGAGTAATGTAGATACTCGTTTGGGTACTTCAGGATGATTACCCATTCTTGTACTCCAATAGACCCAATCACCGTCGTAGGGTGATGCATTCCCTTTTACTTTGACGTGACGAATTATGTCAGTGTCGCTGTGTTGTCGTAAAGTCTGCCGCTTGGGTTGCTTCCCCCGGCGAGCTTTACGCAATATTAGGGGATTTTTATCCTCTCTGGTTGAAAATGTCCAGTTATCTCCTCCCACAGTGTGAAAGTATTTACTCTGTATCCATCTCCGACCTTTGTTGCGGTGACGGTGAAGACCCCATTTAAGTAGTTTGTGTACTACTAAATGCCAGATGCGTGAAAAGATTTTCTCACTAACGACGGTTGAGTAATAATTGCACCAACCCCTTATGATGGGATTAAGCTTTTTAATTAGTGTCACTTGGTCTATACCGCGTGACATTTTTATTACCTCAGATACCTTGTGGTAATGTCTTTTCTGGCTTTCTTTACTAGGGGTGATGATGGTTTTAAATCCTAGCAATCCTCTTCTATTTTTCCCTGATTGGTATTTTCCTACTGGAAATTGTCTGATGTTAAACCCAAGAAAATTAAATCCGGGTTTCTCATCTTCAACTTGGTTCAGGGTGTGACTAATTCGAGTTTTACTAGGTTTTAATTCCAGGCTCAGGTCAGACAACCATTCTTCTATCTTGACTTTACACAGTTTAATGACTTCTAAATCCTCATGGAGAACAACGAAGTCATCTGCGTATCTAATAAGTGATAACGATTTGATTTTGTCTCTTCCACTCATTTGAGTACCGTCGAGACGTTTCATATCGATATTTGGGGCTATACCCATAATCAATTCCTCTAATCCGTGAAGTGCGATTGATGGCTAGTCGCTACGGTGGGGGATATGCTTTCACTCCTGCGTCTGGAGGATGGGATTTTGTGGTTTTGTTTAAACAATCCCACTTCACCCATAAGGTTATTTAGTTGTCATCTGTAAGGGATTAAAGTGCGAACACGGGTCCGGATGGATTACCCTACAGAAGCCGCTCATCCCCTGATTTCTCAGTTTCGAGCGAACGAATCGCACTTGATAGCGGCGTTAATGTCTCTATCAACCCTCATATTTTCTACTTCATCCCAATACTCACGAATACTGCAATCGGTGAAGATGAACTCATCCCGATAGGCAAGCAATTGAGACGTGTAGGCGGGATTCACTCCAATCGCAACGGCTCCAGCAATTGATGCTATGTATTCCAGGATTGTGAAGAATTGCCCAAATGCAGCATCGTTCCAGGACTTATTTAGCCCAGACTTAGCCGCTTGACCGTTAGGCAGGTATTGACCCTGCTCGTCTTGTTTCGCGCGAAAGTGACCACCGGGGAGTATCCCCGTGGCGCATTTCGCGCCATTGCGCTTACTCAATCCCTTGAGATTGAGATTCTCGTAAAAGAATACTGTTTTGCCTGTTCTCACAATTTTGTGAGCAGTCTTGAAGGCATGATCTCGCCTTGCCCGTGCAATGCGTTGATGCTCTCTAGCCTCACGATGAACCAGTTTGCGTCGGGAACGACTCCCTTTTTTCTTGGCAGCTTTACGATTAGAAACCTTGGCTAGTCGCTTTTCAGATTTGCGAAAAGATTTAAGCGAGGGTAGTTTGTTACCCTCAGATGTGGCTAGGTAGTCTGCTTCATGCAAGACCGCATCCATACCTAAAGCAGTATCCCAGTTGAGATCAACTCTGTCAGGATTGGTAGGCACAGTTGGATCGTCTAACCGTACACTGGCATACCAACCATCCGCTTTTTTGATCAGTTGTATCTGCTTGGCGAATTGCGCCATCTGGGATGTAAGAGTGCATCCGCACTTTTAACAATCCCAGCTTGGGCATCTTGAAAAACAGATACTTACCGCCCAATGAGCAAGAGTGCAGTTCAAGTCCCGCACCTTCAAACACCATTGAGCGAAACCTGTCAGCAGACTTGAAACGAGGTTTACCGCTTCGCTTGCCATTGCTGTCACCAGACAGAAAACGGTCAAACGCTTTATCGACTCGCTTGCAAACTTCCTGCAACGTATTAGCAGGAACCCGTGAAAAGTCCAGTAATTCAGACGACCAACCCACGGTGACAAGATCCGCCTTGATTTCAGGTAGGTATTTTTTCTGGCTGTAATAGTTGGGGGTGTCTCGCAACTCAGGTAGGTGGCAGATCAGAGGGCAAGCATTGATATAACAGCGATTGCGCTCCCACCAATCAAACCTATCCCCAAGCTGACGGTTGTACCAATATTGGCAAGTTCGCAACCAGAGATTCAGTTCTAGCTTTTGTTCGGTTGTGGGAAGCGCTTTGTACTGGTACGTGTATTTCATTTTATAATTGTATCGTGAATTGCGACACACTACAATCATGACAAGTAAAGAATCTGTAAACATTCGACTCCCAAAGCATGAGAAAGAAAAGCTAGACCGATACTGCGAAGCTGTAGGTCGATCTCAAACGGATGTGATTCGGGAATTCATTCGTTCACTGCCTGGAAAATAGTTCGTTTCGTCGCTGATGCTTTCTCTGGCCTCATTGCATTCGGCTGTCGTAGAGCATCACTCCTCAACTCACGCGCATTCCTCTCACGCCAAATCAGAGATTATGGCGTGAGGCTCCTGCTGTTCTAGCTGACAACCCACCTTTTACCCTTTCTGGGGTCTCTGGGGCTAGCCCATACCAGTAGCCTTTTAAATAGCATGGGTAAAAAGTGGGTTGCATCAATTAAAACAAAAAGTACCTTTGTGCCATCGGTAAAACTGTCGCCGGTTCGCAAGTCAGCAACTCTCCATCAGCGCGGACTTCATAAGTTTGGGAATCAACTTCAATGTGAGGTAGCGCGTCATTCAACTTCATATCTCGCTTACTCAATTGACGTGTCCCGGAAACAGCAACAATTTGCTTTTGTAAACCTAACTGAGTGGGAATTTCTCTTTCTAACGCTGCTTGCGAAACAAAAGTAAATGAAGTGGCATGACGCGCACCCGCAAAACTACCAAACATCGGACGCATATGCACAGGTTGCGGTGTGGGAATGCTCGCATTAGCATCACCCATTTGTGACCAGGCAATCATCCCCCCTTTAACTACTATCTCAGGCTTCACGCCAAAAAACGCCGGACGCCACAAACACAAATCTGCTATTTTACCCTCTTCCACCGAACCAACATACTGAGCAATTCCGTGAGTAATTGCCGGATTAATCGTATACTTAGCAACATATCTTTTAGCGCGATTATTATCAGCTTGCCCATCTCCTGTAAGGCTTCCGCGCTGCAATTTCATTTTATGTCCTGTCTGCCAAGTTCTAATTATCACTTCCCCCACCCGTCCCATCGCTTGGGAATCGGAGGAAATCATACTAAAAGCGCCCAAGTCGTGTAAAATATCTTCGGCAGCGATGGTTTCTCGACGAATGCGCGACTCAGCAAAAGCCACATCCTCAGCGATCGCTGGATCGAGATGATGACACACCATCAACATATCCAGGTGTTCATCCAAAGTATTCACCGTGTAAGGGCGTGTAGGATTGGTAGAAGATGGCAAAACATTCGCTTCACCGCAAACCTTGATAATATCTGGTGCATGTCCCCCACCAGCCCCCTCAGTGTGGTATGTGTGGATGACGCGATTTTTGAAAGCAGCGATCGTATCTTCCACAAAGCCGGCTTCATTCAAAGTGTCGGTATGAATTGCGACTTGCACATCATATTCATCCGCAACACTTAAACAAGTATCAATTGTGGCGGGCGTAGTTCCCCAATCTTCGTGTAACTTTAAACCGATCGCACCCGCATTAACTTGTTCCACGAGTCCTTGAGGTTGGCTGGTGTTACCTTTACCTAAAAATCCTAAGTTTACTGGGAAAGCATCAGCAGCTTGGAGCATTCGGTAAATATTCCAGGGTCCCGGCGTGCAAGTTGTCGCATTTGTACCCGAAGCAGGACCCGTACCACCACCAATCATCGTCGTGATACCGGATGCGATCGCCACCTCAATTTGTTGCGGACAAATAAAATGAATGTGGGTATCAATACCCCCAGCGGTGAGAATCATTCCTTCCCCCGCTAAAGCTTCAGTTCCAGGACCAATAATAATATCTATATTGTCTTGAATATAAGGATTTCCCGCTTTCCCAATTTTGAAAATCTTGCCATCTTTAATGCCGATATCTGCTTTGACAATCCCCCACCAATCGAGAATTAAGGCATTGGTAATAACTAAATCAACCGCACCATCGGCATTAGAAATTGGGGATTGTCCCATCCCATCTCTAATAACTTTACCACCACCAAATTTCACTTCATCGCCGTAAGTTGTGAAGTCTTGTTCAACTTCGATAAATAATTCTGTATCAGCGAGTCTGACTCTATCTCCGACAGTGGGACCGAAGGTTTCTGCGTAAGCGCGACGGGACATTCTGTAAGGCATAATTGCTATTAATCGAGGTTAGAATTGAGTTTAAACGCAAAGTGACGCGAAGGTAAGCGCAAAGGTTCGCAAAGGATGGATGAGAATGAGTTGAGTGGGGTGATAATTGGCTGTGGGATGCGAGTGCATACAGCGTTGGGACCGGGTTTGTTAGAGTCAGCTTATGAGGGGTGTTTGTATTACGAGTTGACAAAGAAGGGATTAAATGTTGGTAAGCAAGTTCCATTACCGCTTATTTATGAAGAGGTGCAATTAGATTGTGTTTATCGATTAGATTTAATGGTAGAAAATAAAGTAATTATTGAAGTCAAATCTGTAGAATCCATCAACCCAATTCACTCAGTACAACTTTTAACTTATCTCAAACTAGCTAATTGCAAACTTGGTCTTATTCTCAACTTTAACGTTCTCCACCTCAAAGAAGGCATCAAACGTGTAGCAAATAAACTCTAACTTTGCGTTACTTTGCGCTTCCCTCTGCGTCCCTTTGCGTTAAAAAGGTATTCCATTTGACGTAGACTCAAACAAGATAAACAAAGTTGATGTAATGCTGATTCCAAATGCAGAGAATGCAGTTGTTGATATTCGCAAACTACGGGATTACTGTCTAAATTCAGACCACGATGAAGGAAAACATAAAGCTCGACTATTTTCATCAATAATAGGCATGACGGCTGAAAATGCCGAGGATTTATGCCAGATTCTTCTCGAAGTCGTCAAAACACACGAGGCTAAATTGGGACGACGTGATGATTTTGGACAACGCTATACCCTCGATTTCCCACTTGAATGGCAAAATAAAAGTGCAACCATTCGGACTGGCTGGATTATTGAACATGATTCTAACATTCCGAGATTAACAACCTGTTATCCTCTTTAATATCTGGAGGTAATAATAAATGACGATAAACACACCAAAGTTACTTGATGTAGTTGCACTAACAGTTGACCTTCCTGAGTGTAACCTGTGGCGCGGACAAGTTGGCACAGTGGTTGAAGTCTTAGCTGATAATGCTGCCTTTGAAGTCGAGTTTAGCGATCGCAATGGAAGAACTTACGAATCTCTTGGTTTAAGAACGGAGCAATTTATGGTGTTGCATTTTGAACCAGCATCACCTGATTCTAAACCAGAGATGGTTATAGCCTAAAAGCGATTTACAATTGACCATTAATTCTGGCATTAAAACCGTAAACTTCACGACTACCAGCAAGAGGAATTAAAGTTACTTCCTTATCATCCCCTGGTTCAAACCTCACAGCAGTCCCCGCAGGAATATCAAGACGCATTCCCCTTGCTTTTTCCCTCTCAAAATTTAAAGCTGCATTAACTTCAAAAAAGTGAAAATGCGAACCAACTTGAATTGGTCTATCTCCTGTATTTGCCACTTGCAATCTTATAGTAGAACACCCCGCATTTAATTCAATTTCCCCATCAGACGTAATAATTTCTCCAGGAATCATACTTTGCGCCTCTGCGTCTTTGCGTGAGCTTTATCTAATCGGATTATGCACCGTTACCAACTTAGTCCCATCAGGAAAAGTCGCCTCAACTTGCACCTCATGCACCATTTCCGGCACACCTTCCATCACCTCATCTCTTGTTAACAAAGTTGTCCCATAACTCATTAAATCTGCAACAGTTTGCCCATCTCTAGCACCCTCCAAAATAGCAGCAGAAATATAAGCGATCGCCTCCGGATAATTCAACTTCAAACCTCTATTTTTACGCCTTTCTGCTAACAACGCAGCCGTAAAAATCAATAACTTATCCTTCTCCTGCGGTGTAAGTTGCATTTCTACCTCTTTTCTCTTTTCTCTGTGTCCTCTGCGCCTCTGCGGTTCGTTAAATCTGCCAAACTCTCGGTATACACTTATCACAATTCAAAAAAGACATCCGTACCAGCTGCCAAACATCAATAAACCAGTTTCTCACCTCAGACGTCGAACAACCACGATATCGACACAAAAATCCATTTTCCAAACGAGTAACCCCAACTTCACCCTTTCCACTCCACAAATTGCGG
>CASBQC010000040.1 GCA_949127805.1 Nostocales cyanobacterium PMM_0081 | reverse complement strand
CTTTTAATGGTTCACCTATTTTCTTGTTATGGCAATTTACCGCATCTAATTGTGGTGGGAAGCGACTTGAAGCAGATGAAACCATCTATCTCTCCAAAAAATCAGCAGACGAGGAGCAAAGGGAGTTTGCAAGATATGCTGTTAGCGCTGGGAATTCGGGAAACAGGGCAACAATCAGAAAATCCAAACCAGTATATGTTTGAAAATCCACAGTTGGGTTTTCTTGGTAAATACCAGTTTGCGGAAGTTTTGCTGATTCGTCTTGGTTACTATCAAGCCAATGTTTATTATGGACATGGCAGTAATAAGAATTCCTGGCAAGGTAGATGGACAGGAAAGAATGGGATTGATAGCAAAGTCAAATTCCTCAATTCTCCTGATGTTCAAGAAAAAGCGATTCGTGAAGCTTTTGGAGTGTATTGGGAAGATATTAATAATATCCTTAAAAGACAAGGAAAATCTATCAATGACTATCTTGATCAGAAAAAGAAATTTGACGACAAAGGAAAGTCAAAAATAATCACAATCACCCTTTCTGGCATTCTCGCAGGTGCACACTTGAGAGGTCCAGATAAAGTTGTACAGCTTTTAACTTCCGGTAAAGTATCTTATGATGAGTTTGGTACTTCTATTCTGGAATATGTCGAGCAATTTGGCGGTTATGAGACTACGCTAAAAGATTTTTCTAGCCTATTGTAAAAGCCAAAGGCGAAAAAGTTCCACAATAATTTGCCAGCATCCGTCAATTTATTTAACTTCATGACGCGTGAGAGTTTTCAAGGCTTCTTGCAAAGTTGCCTCATCCATGTCTGTAGATTGAACTAAGGCATCCAAAGTTAGTCCTTGGGGGTGAGGTGCAAGTATCCTAAGGATGGCATGTTGTCCAACCGCAGCGCACACCGCTTGACCCCAAACACCATTAAAATAGCCGCTTCCCTTTTTGAAGAAATCGGCATCTTTAATCACAGCTTCCACATCATCGATTGTAAAAACGGGGTTGCGTCGGTTTCTCATGGTAAAAATTTGGTTGTTGTAGCGATGAACTAACTGAAAACCCAATACTGTTTAACGAACCGCAGAGAACGCAGAGGACACAGAGGAAGAGAAAGAGTTCGGTATGTGCGTGTTTAATTTAACTTTAGATAGTGCGATCGCCTTTTTGAATTTTTGGTAATTTTCAAATAAGTAAGTCGGCAGGAATATTTTAAAATATGTTAATCAAATTAAGTTTTCGGGTGCGTTACAATAGGGTTTAGTTAATATTTTTAGATGCAAATTTTAGACTATAAGAGACACGATTTATCGCATCTGTTGCCTTAACCGAATTAAATTAATTGTGGCAGGACTTCCCTAATGGACACTCGGCTTTTCCACCGTTTACTGCTTATCCCTGCAACCCTACTTTTATCTATAAGTTTCGACTTACAGATGGCTAAAACTTCTGTAGAAATGCCAACTGCATCTGCACAGATAGCTCTACAAGACCGAACTGAAGCTTTGCGGCTGTACAAAGTAGGTATCCAGCAGTATCGTCAAGGAGAGTTGAAAAAGGCGTTAGAAACGTTTCAACAAAGTTTAGTCTTGAATAGAGCAAACGGTAAGCCTGAAGAGAAAGCTAATATCCTGAACTACATTGGGCAGACATATCACAGTTTAGGACAGGATGCAAAGGCAGTCTCATTCTATCAGCAAGCGATCGCAATTTTTAAGCAAACAGGCGATCAAAGTCAAGCTCGCACTAATGAAGGCATGACTGTCAGCAACATTGGTTTAAGTTATCAAAGTCTGGGACAGTACGGCAAAGCACTTTCATTTTATCAGCAAGCGATCGCAATTTTTAAACAAGTCGGCAATAAAAGTCCAAATAGCCTTGCACGCACCGGTGAAGGCACAACATTAACCTATATTGGCGGACTGTACAACAGTTTGGGAGAGTATCCCAAAGCACTGCGTTTTTTACAGCAAGGTTTGGCAATTACTAAAGAAGTGCGTAACCGTTCTGGTGAGGGAGTTGCTTTGAGAAATATTGGGGAAGTGTATGAAAATTCAGAACAATACCCAAAAGCAATTTCATTTTTACAGCCAGCTTTGAAAATTGCAAAACTAGAAGGCGATCGCTTTGAAGAAGCAGCCACTTTGCTTTCTTTAGGGGTAGTTTACAACAACCAGGGACAGGAAACCAAGGCATTAGACTTATATCAGCAAGTTCTGACAATTTCCCAAAAATTAGGTTATCGCAGGATAGAAGGTGCAACCCTTCATGAAATGGGGAGAATTTATCAAAATCTCAAGCAGTACCCCAAAGCATTAAAACTTTATCAGCAAGTTCTCGCAATTACTATAGAACAGCAACACCCCCCAGCAGAAGCATTAACCCGCACCAGCTTAGGTAGCACTTTACTGCAAACAAATCAAGCTGCTGCTGCGACAAAAATGCTCATGACTGCAATTAATATTTGGGAATCTCTGCGACCAGGATTAACTGATGTTTATAAAGTTTCAATCTTTGAATCTCAAGCTCAAACTTACCGTCAAATGCAACAAGCTCTGATTGCTCAAGGTAAAATCAATTCAGCTTTAGAAATTGCCGAACGGGGTAGAAGCAAAGCCTTTGTAGAGTTATTAACATTACGACTATCGCAGAATCCCAAAAATCCACCGACTATTAAACCTTTAACAATTGACCAAATCCAGCTTCTTGCCAAAAAACAAAAAGCTACACTCGTTGAGTATTCGATTATTTCCGATAAACTACTTTATATTTGGGTAGTTCAGCCTACAGGTATAGTTACTTTTAAACAAGTTGACCTCACATCTACATCCATAGCACAACTTGTTACCAGCAGTCGCAATTCTCTTGGTCTGAGAGGACGCGGTATACCTACGAATGCAAGCGTAGATGCAGTTCCTCAAGTCAGCAAACTAAAGCAACTGCACAAACTCTTAATTGAACCGATCGCTAAATTATTACCCACTGACCCCAATCAGCGTGTTATTTTCATTCCTCAAAACGAACTATTTCTGGTTCCATTTCCAGCACTCAAAGACGAGAATAATAAATACCTAATCGAAAAACACACTATATTGACAGCCCCAGCAATACAAGTGCTACAGCTGACAAGGGAAAAACGAGAACGCTTAGGTGGGGGCATTTTTGCGTCCCTACAAGGCAAAGATGCTTTAGTAGTGGGAAATCCAACTATGCCGAGTATTATAACTAAAAGTGGTGAAAAAGCGAAGCAGTTACCCACTTTACCAGGTGCGGAAGTGGAAGCAGTTGAAGTTGCCAAACTGCTCAAAACTAAAGCAATGACTGGAAAAGTTGCAACGAAAGCTTCTATATTGCAACAGATGAAGAAAGCGAGAATTATTCATCTAGCAACTCACGGGCTATTAGATGATTTTAAAGGATTGGGCGTACCTGGTGCGATCGCTCTTGCTCCCGACAATACAGGGCAAATCAACGACGGTTTACTTACAGCTGATGAAATTCTCAATCTCAACCTCAATGCTGTATTAGTTATCCTCAGCGCTTGCGACACTGGGGAGGGACGCATTACTGGTGATGGAGTTGTGGGACTATCTCGCTCATTAATTAGTGCAGGGGCATCCAGTGTTATTGTATCTTTATGGGCAGTGTCAGATGATTCTACAGAATTCTTGATGACTAGATTTTATGAAAATCTGCGGCAAAATCCCGACCAAGCTGTTGCATTAAGAAACGCTATGCTGACAACAATGAAGCAATATTCACGTCCCCTTGATTGGGCTGCATTTACCCTTATTGGTGAACCGTAATATTATTTCACCTTTGAAAAGACATTGACCGCTATGCTTATTATGCGTTGCCCAATATGTAGAGACGCGATGTTCCTGGCGTCTTTACAAGGATTTTGGATAACGCATATTACAACATTACCTCATCCTATTTAGCGGTGATAAGTTGTCCTGTGAAGGGGAAAGTCCCTCCATCAACTCCATCACCGTCTAGAGGATTCCCTTGTAGATCAAAGAACTGAAGCGTGATTGTCCCTTGTACGGTTTTAGTTGTCGGATCGAACGATGCACGATAATCTGCACGAGCAATACCAGTACCACCTTGGTTTGAAAGACTAAAGTTAATATATCTAGCGGCAATCTCCCTCCTTCCAGTACATGCCCAAGTACCCTGACTAGTGGTAAAAGGATTGAATACACCTGAAATGCCACCTTGATTTGAGTCACCGACAATAAAGTTGCCGTCATTAGTAAGAGTGATTAACCCTCGTGAAGCAAAGCCTCCATTGGCATCTTTGATTGTGGTAAGGTATGTACCAGTGACAAACTTGCTACAAATTGCCTGTTCAGATTTAGGAGCGATCGCAACTTCAGCCTCAGCCTTATGGATGTTCAATACTTGCGTTATGCTAATTGCGGAAAGCACACTGATTGTCAATCCAACCAAAGTTTTACGAATTTTCATGATACGACTGTATAGAGAATTTACGAGTTTATACTTAGAAAACTACATCGAAACAAGAAATATTTTTGATAAATTTTGGTTAAAGTTTGGTTAAGTTATGATTTAATAATTACTCGATGTCTATTGTAAAAGCCAAAGGCGAAAAAGTTCGACAATAATTCGCCAACATCCGTCAATTTCTTTAACTACATCATGGTGCGTGAGAGTTTTCAACGCTTTTTGGAAAGTTGCCTCATCCATGTCTGTAGATTGAGATAAGGCATCTAGAGTTAGTCCTTGGGGGTGAGGTGCAAGTATCCTGAGTATGTCATGTTGTCGAACCGCACCAGACATCGCTTGACCCCAAACACCAGTAAAATAGCCGCTTCCCTTTTGGAAGAAATCGCGATCGCTAATCACAGCTTCCACATCCTCGACTGTAAAAACGGGGTTGCGTTGGTTTCTCATGGAAAAAACTTGGTCGTTGTAGCGACGAACTAACTGAAAACCCAGGAGTTGTACTAAATAAGGTTGTCCGTGGGTGAGGTCGTAGATTTTATCTAGTGCTTCCGGTGTATAGTCGAGGGGAAAATCCTTAATCGCTGGATTTGCTAAAATCTCCTGTGTTGCGCCGGCTTCCATAAAACCAACGCGAATAGTAATGATGCTAGCGTAAAAAGGTTGGAAGTAATCGCTTGTCATTTCTTCCAAAGTGTGCAATCCAGCTAAAGCAAAGGCAATTTTAGAGCTTTTTTGCGCCAACCCCCGCAGATATCCCATAAAATCTTTAGGGATTTTTCCCGCTTCAATTAGTTTCTCGATTTGCTCAAATTCGTCTAAAGCGATAATTAAACCTTTTTCGCCTAATTTTTTCTCTACCAGTTCCAAATATCTTCTAAAAGTCGGTAAGGGAAGACTTAACAAATCATCATTGCTTGGGGGTGGAATTTGCACCACCTTAGAAATGGCATCACAAATCGCCATCATTACCTCTGCAACACCTTCGGGTGCATCTCCCACTTCTAAAAGGTTGACATAGGCTATCTGTACATTTGCACTGACAAAATTAGCGACGTTTCGCAGGATGGAAGTTTTGCCCATGCGCCTGTGACCGTAGATTACCACAGACTGGAGTTGATGACTTGTAACCCAAAGTTCTTTTAGCTGTCGTATAATCGTTTCTCGTCCGACGAAGAGATTGCCTTGCACTGGGTTCCCCGCAACGTAGGGATTATTTACAGGTTCGGTAATGGCAATTTCGCCCACTTCACCTGCAACATCCAGCAGTGCTTTTGCCCAAGTTAGGGCGATGTTGAAAATCAAATCTCGTTCCGCGTTGGGCAAAGATTCCTTATTATTTAGAATAGTT
>CASBQC010000039.1 GCA_949127805.1 Nostocales cyanobacterium PMM_0081 | reverse complement strand
CAGCACCTCAATCTAGACCGATTCCTAATGTCAACCCCCCAAAGTCAGATGAAGCGATCAATCAACTAGAAGAAGCGGTGCGTTTGGATGTTGTTCCTAACTCAAATGCGCCGATTAGTAGCCGTGATGCGTATTCCTTACAACAAGAATTAGAAAATCTCATCGGTCGAGTTGACAGCGCCAATTTAACCGCCAATGCCATTGACAACAATCCCTCAATTGTCAAGCAAGCACAACCTACCCAAGTAGCATCCACAAGACCGGGAGTGCCAATTCCTACCACCGAACTTGCCAGAAATATTGCCAAAAACTTACCTCAATTAATTGCCCAACAAAAATACGCCCAAGCTCGTCAGCAATGGATTCAAGCAAAAGGCAATTTGTGGCAGCAGTTTCCCGTCGATCGCCAATTAGCTCAACCAGAAATTCGCGCCGTTTGGTTAGACAGAGGTACAATCGTTCGTGCCAAAAACGAGCAGGGACTCAGTGAGATATTTGATCGGCTGTCCAAAGCCGGTATTAACACCGTTTTTTTTGAAACTGTCAACGCCAGTTATACAATTTACCCAAGTCAAGTTGCCCCCCAGCAGAACCCCTTAACCCGTGGTTGGGACCCTTTAGCCGCAGCAGTGAAATTAGCCCATGAGCGCCACATGGAACTACACGCTTGGGTTTGGACATTTGCTGCTGGCAATCAGCGTCACAACGAAGTTATCAACGTTGCTGCAAATTACCCAGGACCAGTGCTAGCGGCTCATCCTGACTGGGCAAACTACGATAACCGGGGTAATATGATTCCCGCAGGACAAACTAAGCCATTTTTTGACCCGGCTAATCCAGAATTGCGGCAGTATTTACTTAAGCTATATGAAGAAATTGTTACCCGCTATGATGTTGATGGGCTGCAACTAGACTACATTCGCTATCCTTTCCAAGATCCAGCCGCAAACAGAATTTATGGTTATGGGAAAGCTGCCAGAGCGCAGTTTCAACAACTTAATGGCGTAGATCCAATTAGTATTTCTCCTTCTCAACGGGATTTGTGGCAAAAGTGGACGGAATTTCGCACCCAGCAAGTTGATAGTTTTGTTGCTCAAGCTTCACAGCAGTTGCGACAAAAGCGACCTAATTTGATTATGTCAGTTGCTGTATTTCCTCTGCCAGAACTAGAACGCATTCAGAAAATTCAACAGCATTGGGAAGTTTGGGCAAGACAGGGAGATATAGATTTAATTGTGCCCATGACTTATGCTTTAGATACTCCTCGCTTCCAGCGACTAGCACAACCTTGGATTACTTCCACAAAATTAGGTTCTACGTTGTTAGTGCCGGGAATTCGGCTGCTTTCTTTGCCCGTAATTGGCGCATTCGATCAAATTCAAGTCATCAGGGACTTGCCAGTTAGTGGTTATGCATTGTTTGCCACTGAGAATCTGACTAGCGAGTTACAGAAAGTCTTTGGTAATACTCAAGGTAGCATTAAACCTGGTGAAATTATTCCTCACCGCCAGCCTTTTAAAACTGCTGCGGTGCGTTACACAGCGCTGCAACGCGAATGGAAGTTTGTTTTGCAAAACGATCAATTGCGCTTACCTGAGACGACGCTTTCAACTTTTAACAGGCAAGCGGAAGTTTTGCAAAGTGCTTTAGATCAGCTTTCTGCCGAACCTTCTGCGGGTAAGTTAATCGCTGCAAAAGCTTCTTTAACTCGCTTTCAATTTCAATTCCGCACTTGGATGCGACAAGAAAATATTGATAATCCTTATCAAGTTAGAGCCTGGGAAAATCGCCTCGCTACTATCGAAAGGTTGTTGCGATACGGTGAGCGGGTGCAGTTGCGACGTTAGGAATGGAGGAGGGGGGAGGGAAAAACGGTTTTCCAATGCGAGCGTGCCTAATAAATCCGCTTTTAGGTAGGCGACAGTTTTCAAGTCATGAGTCTACATGTGACATACCCACACCTCCTTTCAGGCAGGTGTGGGTATGTCACAGAAATCAATGGTTTTAGTTTTTTGGCGATAAATAGCGGTTCCTCTACTAACTAGAGAATCTGTGCCATTGGTTATCGTTATTGATTGATCTAAATTTGTATCTTGACATACTCACCGCGATAAATCGACGGTGATTCTTGATACATCACAGACAGGCGCACTCCGTTATAGACTTCTCCCGTCTCCGTACCCGTTTAGAGTCGTGGCAATGCCCTATCCCGACTTTTTCTATATTCTTAGCAGCGTTTCCATCGCGGTCGTGTTCGGTTCCACAATTCAAACATTTAATCTCGCGCACTTTCAAATCAAGTTTGCCCCACTTAAATCCGCATACATGGCAAATCTGACTAGTCGGCTCCCATCGACTGATGACTTGAAAAGTTCTGCCATATTTCTCAGACTTAGCCTCACAAAGCGTTCTAAATTCTCGCCAACCCTGCAAGCTGATAACCCTTGAAAGTTTGCGGTTCTTCATCATTCCCGACACATTTAAGTCCTCTAAAACGATAGCTTGGTTCTCACTAACAATTTTGGTGGACAGCTTATGTAGGAAATCTTTACGGGTATCAGCAATCTTGTTGTGCAGTTTCGCAATTCTTAAGCGTGTTTTGTTTCTTTGTTCAGAGCCTTTGACTTGACGAGCTAGTTTTTTTTGTAGTTTGCGAATTAGTCTATCTAGTTTCTTATAATTAGGGCTTTCAGCTTTTTCACCGTTACTCATTACCGCAAAAGTTTTTATCCCTAAATCAATTCCGACGCTTTGGTTTTTAGCGTCAACATTAATTGGTTCAATATCAACCACAAAGCTTAAAAAGTAACGGTCTTCACAGTCTTTAATGATAGTTACCGAGCTAGGTGTTGATGGCAATTCTCTTGACCAAACAGGATTTACATTGCCTATCTTGGCTAAATAAACCGTCTCCTTTTGAATTGAAAACCCGCCACGAGTTAACCGTGCAGATTGCTGATTGGTTTTCTTTTTGAATTTAGGACTGCCCAGTTTCTTCCCTTTCCGTTTTCCTTTGAGAGAATCAAAAAAGTTCTTGTAGGCAATTCCTAAATCGGAAACCGATTGCTGCAAAGCAATACTAGCCACACTACTAAGCCATTCTCGACTTTCAGTCTTTTTTGCTTGAGTTAATACTAATTTCTGCAACTCTCCATTACTAGGCAGCTTCTCGGACTGTTTACATAAAGCCAGCGCGTCATTCCAAACGACCCTAACACAACCAAACAATTGAGCTAAACTCATTCGTTGTTGGTCTGTTGGGTAGAATCGGTATTGATATCTTGCTTTAACTGCTTTGTGTTCTAGTTGGTCTGTACCTTTAATATAACTTGGTCTGTACAAGATGTCAACTCATCTTAGACGGAAAAGGCACAGCGTTACGGACTTAAAAATTCATTTGGTCTGCGTGACTAAATACAGAAAGCCTGTTCTTACAGTAGAAAGTCTTGCTTTGATTGAAAAATCATTTAATGAAGTGGCTGCAAAGATGAACTTTAAGATACAAGAGTTTAATGGGGAAGTAGACCATGTACACGTATTAATTGAATATCCTCCGAAGTTGTCTATCTCTCAAATAGTGAATGCACTCAAAGGGGTTTCAAGTCGTCGATATGGGCAAGAAGGATTTAAAAAACCACTAGGGAAAGAAGCCCTATGGAGTCCCTCGTACTTCGCATCTTCTATAGGTGGCGCACCCTTGGATGTGCTAAAAAAATATATACAGAACCAATTAAAGCCGTCCTTTATGACGGGGCTTTTACCCATTTTTCCGGTAAGTAAGTGCGCCAAGCGCTGATTGAGCTAAAGCAACAATTGCAGCAAGTAAGCTTTCTGGGGTGTTGGTGTCGCTTGCAGTTAGTCCTACTGCTACTAAGTCCGCTTTACTAATTACTAATTCGGTTAAAGATTGAGTAGCGTTTGCTCCAAATATTCCCGCTAGCGTTGGTTCTGCCATGTCAATACAACTTTTATTTATCTGAATAAATCAGTTGTATTCAGCATTTAAAACTATGTAAATATTCCGGTTATATGTAAATCCAGAACATTTACTGAGGCGCTGCAACTATTGCTCTGAATAGATTAGAGCAGTGTTTAGTTAATAGCTAAATAAAAAAATATTCCAGTTTAACCATTGCAACTGGTTATTCCGGAACTAAATTTAGAACAAGTAAATGAAAAATGACAGATACGGACAAGCTTGTTTATTGTCTGATTCGGATTATTCAAAAATTCGCAAACAAATCAAAAGCAGAAAATATAGGTTGCTTTTAGATTTGGCTTGGTACACCGGCGAACGCTGGGGTGCTTTGGTACAGCTGCGAAAAGACGATTGCTACAACCAGGACGGAACGGCAAGAGATTGTATCAATTTTCGAGCCAGCACCCGGAAAGCCTCACCGGACGGAAAGCGGACGACGCGCCAAGTGCCGGTGCATCAAGTACTTTTTGAGTCGTTGCACGCTTATAAGGATGATTCTACATCACCTTGGCTTTTTGCCGATCGCACTGGGGATAAACCAATAACCCTGAGATGGGCAGATATGATTTTGCGGTCAGCGGTCGAAAAAGCGGGGCTTGCAGCTTTGGGAATATCGACTCACAGCACCCGCCGGACTTTTATAACTAAGCTGCACCGCAACGGGACAGACCTTTACACCATCAAGAAAATTACCGGACACAAGGACTTTAGAGCTTTGGAACGTTACGTAGAAATCGATTATGACCGCGTTAAAGGCGCGATCGCGAATTTATGAAAATTTTGCTTTACCACCAGCATCTGGTGCGTACTCCGGAATTAATTGAGGGGCGCTTGCTCTTAATTGACTCGGAACAGAGTGCTCTAGCTAACACATATATTGGAACTTCTGGACTTCCAAACAATCAACGGTTTGATTGTTTGGCGTCTCCAGGACGCGGACCAATTCCCCAAAACAGCCTTATTGGAATTGACTGTTATCAAGTTTCAACAAAACCGATATATATGCCAGGTGTTCGCGGCGTGGAAGGTAACTTTTACAAAATCACCCTTGGGCTGAACCAGGACACTCATTGGACAGCCTTCATCCGAAAATGTCGTGGGGGATCGAGGATCTAGTAAACAAGGCTGTCCAATGAGTGTCTACTTTTTGTGAAACCCCCGAAGAGGTGACGATTAACGGCGTAGAACGTGGTGATTTTGGAGTGCATTTCGACGCCAATGTACCCGGAAGTAGTGGGTGTGTAGTGCTGCGGACGGCTGTGGGCTGGCAAGCGTTTGAGAAAGATATGAAAGCTTTATTAACCTCCGGGGTTAACCAAATTCCCTTATTAGTGAGTTACAGCCGATGAATAAATTATTTTTAAGCATAGAAGATTTTTACGCGGCTCTTCACAATGGCGAGTTTGACGAACCGCTAACCTTAGCCAAGGCACTTGATAGACTTTCAAACGCAGCTTGGGATGAGGTAGAAGAACTTTACCAATCAAGCTTGCTGATTCCGTAAGTTATATTGAACACTCGTGATAAATCCTCGCAAAGTTAAATCAGTTAAAAGCGACGCGACAGGTACGCGTTCGCTTTTTTTTTTGACTTCAAATCTAAAACCCTGTACTCTGCCTTGTAACAGGCATTTTAGGATTTTAGAAATGGAATATAAAAACAATACCACGTGGCAGCCGGCATGGAAACACGGCAAGACTCAAGTAATTCGAGTGCCTCACGCACTAGTACCCAAGATTTTGGAATATGCCAGGGCGCTAGATTCACTTCATGTGCTTGATATAGTACTAGGAGCAATTGACGAATATATTGAGTGGAGATGCCAACAAAAGCGTCATCCTAACCAACATTAGTGCTTAAAAATGCTTCTTCAACGATATCGTCTGTTTGGGTTTCTAATTCATCCCAATACGGATCGTAAACAGCCCTGATTACAGGCTGGATAGGCAGAAATAACTCCAACTGCTTTGGTTGATGCATAATTTATAATTCCAATGTTTTTGAAAATTGAGCTGCTTGTGACTGAGCAGCTTTTTTATTCCCGTTTGGGTTGAAATGGTTCTGTTAATAGTTCCCAAATAGAATCAGAGTCAGAGTATTTACCAAAATCAGGGCATGACTCAGGCGTGGGAAATAATTCCTGCCATGTGGTTGTAGCTCTCACCGGTGATGGTTCTTTGGAGGGAACCGAGCGGGTAATTATTGTGGAGGAATACCCAGAACTAGTCACTAAAGTCCCCTCATCTGGGGAATGGTTAGAGCGTCATGCTCGCAGGGGTCGAAAGGCAAGGCGATTTACGGTTTTACTCTCGCAGTACGATCGCGTCGCAGCCTGGGGACTTGAGGGTAAATCTGACTTGGCAGATGCTTTTTACCGTATAAGACTGGGAAAAAAAGCTCAAGCCCATGCCAAATCCTTGAAAAATAACGCCCTTGTCGAGTGGCTAAAACTCGACCGATCGCACTGCTTGCTTGATGATAGTCCTTGTAAGCTACCAAATTACCGGGAAATGAAGGCGGCAACATCCCGGTATGGTTCAACCATACTACCACCATCCCCGGACAACGTGATCGCGCCCCAAAATGAGGAAAAAAATGCCCTAGAAACCGCTCCAGAGGCGGTTTTTGGGGAAAATTGTTCTGACGCTGACAGGCTGCTTTGGCGAATTGTGCAGCGATTTGGATCTGAAAAATCCGATAGTGCGATCGTCACGGAGGTTTTGGGATTCACTGGCAAGCGCTATTCGCTTATGTGTAAGCCTGCTTACGAAGTTACGCCGCGATTTTGGATAATTTAGGCGATCGCCTGGGGGAAGAATGTATTTTGGTTTTGATGGGAACACAAAAGGCTTTAAAGAAATCCTATCTCGGATTGCAGATAAGTAGGTCGGCGGGAAACACAACCATAAAAAAGTTAGGGCTTATGCCCGTTGCTTGTTGTGCATCCTGCCTGAAGTCACGATTAATTTCAACATCAAGCCAGAAGTGCAAATATTACTT
>CASBQC010000038.1 GCA_949127805.1 Nostocales cyanobacterium PMM_0081 | reverse complement strand
GGACAAAAATGGACAGCCTTGTTTTTTAGATCCGCGACACCCAACGATACCCTCAGATGTTCGCGCTTGCGTCTCCGAAGGAGAAGGCTGTCCATTTTTGTCTATCGTTTGTGAAACCCATTGTCCCCAATCGAGCGTGCCCAACTTGATGACGCTTGCTCGACAACCGATTAAACTGTGGATAAAGTGTAGCGATTATTGCTATAACCAACACCTACATACATTTCTTTAATTCATAAACATTCCTAAATTCAATCTTATATCTAAAATCACTTATGTCAGTGTATCAACGTAGTTACAGGGAAGCCGCCGATTTGATTATTAAGGTTCAAAATCAACAAAAGGGTGATTTTCAGCCAAATTCTGCTTTTGTGGGTGCTCTCGCCAAAAGAAAAGGTACTATATCTAATTTTCTGGCTCCCCTCACCCAAGATACTTTTAAACAGGTTGTTACCGAAGTAGAACAAAAACTGCTGATTGTGAATCAAACCCTTGGAATGCTGGATTCCCAGGGGTTTGAAACCATTTTGCAAGAAATGTTACAGACGATAACACTTAAGACCGGGGAATTACTGGGGGCAGACCGAACGACGATATTTTTATTAGATGAAGAGAAACAAGAACTTTGGTCAATTTTAGCAGAAGGAGAAGGCGATCGCTCTCTAGAAATTCGCATTCCAGCTGATAAAGGGATTGCCGGTGAAGTCGCTATGCATAAAAGAGTGATTAATATCCCCTATGATTTTTATGAAGATCCGCGATCGGTATTTGCCCAAGAACAAGAAAAAAGAACTGGCTATCGCACTTACACAATGTTAGCTCTACCGTTATTAAATCAACAAGGGCGATTAGTCGCAGTAGTACAATTACTGAATAAGTTATTATCTCCTGACAATGTAGATGCCCCCATTTGTGACAAAATTGATATTAAAGGCTTTACCAGCGCTGACGAACAATTATTTCAAGAATTCGCCCCCTCAATTAGACTAATTTTAGAGTCGTCACGCTCTTTTTATATCGCAACCCAAAAACAACGGGCAGCAGCAGCGTTGATGAAAGCGATTAAGTCTCTTTCTCAAAGCAGTCTTGACTTAGAAGACACCTTGAAGCGGGTGATGGACGAGGCAAAAGAATTAATGAACGCTGATCGCAGTACTCTATGGTTAATAGACCGCGATCGTCATGAATTGTGGACGAAAATCACCCAGGACGATGGTTCAACTAAGGAGTTACGAGTACCCATAGGTAAAGGCTTTACTGGTCTAGTAGCGGTTTCTGGCAAGAAGATGAATATTGCCTTTGACTTGTACGACCATCCTGACTCGGAGACAGCCAAAGAAAAAGACAAGGAAAATGGCTATCGCACCTGTAGCTCGCTTTGTATGCCGGTGTTTAATGCCGATCAAGAATTGATTGGTGTTACCCAGTTAGTAAATAAAAAGAAATCAGGGGATTTTCTATCTTATAATCCAGCTTATTCGCCCAAAGCGCCTGAATGCTTCCAAGCTAGTTTTGACAGCAACGATGAACAGTTTATGGAAGCTTTTAATATTCAAGCGGGAATCGCATTGCAAAATGCTCAGTTGTTTGCCACTGTGAAGCAACAAGAACAAATGCAGCGTGACATTTTACGCAGTCTTTCTGATGGTGTAATTTCTACTGATAAAGCCGGGTTAATTATTGCTGCGAATGAAAGCGCAAAACGCTTGTTAGGACTTGATGTAGACGACCGTTTAGAAGGTAAATTAATTACTGACATCATCCGTATTAAAGAAGGTGACTTTAGCAAGTGGTGTCAAGATGCTTTAAACGCAGTTAACCTCAAATGCAGTCAACAATATTATCCTGATCGCATACTCATTGCCGATCAAATAAAACAACACAGTATTAATTTATCAATAAATACAATCGCCGATGCTAGCGATAATCAGCAAGTTCGCGGCGCCCTGGTTGTTATGGAAGATATCAGCGATGAAAAGCGTCTCAAGAGTACGATGTACCGCTACATGACTCAGGAATTAGCGGAAGAATTGCTGAGATTGGATGATGCGAAATTAGGAGGCGATCGCAAAGAAGTTTCGATTTTATTTTCTGATATTCGCGGCTACACCACTTTAACTGAAAATCTGGAAGCAGAAGAAGTGGTAAGTATGCTCAATGAATATTTTGAATCGATGGTAGAGGCGATTTTTAACCATAAAGGCACTCTTGATAAATATATCGGCGATGCGATTATGGCGGTGTTTGGTTCCCCCCTACCCCTACAAGAACACGCTTGGATGGCAGTGCAAACATCTTTAGAAATGCGCGATCGCTTAAAAGAATTTAATGCCCTTCGTTACGCAGCTAGTAAGCCGAGAATCAAGATTGGTATTGGCATCAATTCGGATATTGTAATTAGTGGTAATATTGGTTCTAGCAAGCGGATGGAATTTACAGCGATCGGTGACGGTGTTAATCTTGGTTCCCGATTAGAAAGTGTTAGCAAACACTACGGCTGTGACATTATTCTTAGTGATAACACTTATAAATTATGTCAAAATAAAGTCTGGGCTAGGGAACTAGATTACATTCGCGTTAAAGGTAGAAATGAGCCAGTGGCAATATACGAATTAATCGGTTTGCGTTCTGATTCTATAAAAAGCGAAAAACTACAAGTCATTGAGTATTATCATAAAGGACGAGACTATTATCTCAATCGCGACTTTAAAAAGGCTAAAGATGAATTTAGTAAAGTTTTAGAAGTTGACAAACACGATCTAGCCGCTACGTTACATGTGCATCGTTGTCAGCACTGGATATACCAACCCCCAACGGATGCAGATTGGGATGAAGGTGTCTGGACTTTTAAGGATAAGTAACTCGTACTCGCTTAGTAGAGAATTTCGCTTTTTTCGTAGCGAATCCTCTTAAAAAAACTCTGCGTTACTCTGCGCTTACCTCCGCGTTCCTTTGCGTTAAAAAAACGCTACGAACTTATGCGCTCGCTGTACTTAGATTTGAGCGCTTCAGCGCTCACTACGAGTTAAAACTAAGGATGATGGAAAAATCCAGATTCGCTACCAATCGTGGCTGTAAAATTGCAACCTTCCATAACCGAGAAATTGCCCGTGTGATTTCTCACCTGCCGGAAAAGCCGTCACTCCAAATAGATAAACACCGATAACTGTCGGATTTTGCTCTGGTTTCAAACCTATTGTAATGGTTTTACCTGGAGGCACTGGCGGGTTAAATGTGATTGATATTGTCTTTTTATCTCTGGTGACATCTGTCAATTGTAATTTCTGCTTTTCGTGAGAACGCGTACCTTCAAAGGCGTAACTTTTTTTCAGTTCAAACCGAATGTCATCTACTCCCTCATGCTGGTTAATAGTTATTTTTTGTAAAGGTTCGCCTGCATTATCCGGCAAGCTGACTGTAAAATAATATGTCGCGCCTGACACATAAAGGTCATTATATGTAGTCGCTGTATACGTCAGGCGCGGCGGTTGGGCAAAATATACTGTACCATCTCGCAATTGGATTGCTTGACTTATGCGATCGCTATATCCGCCAATTCCTATTGTGCAAGCAATTGCGGTGCTAAATAAAACTACTATATCTACTGCTTTATTCACACAAAACACGCTTCCAAATGGTTTATTAAGCTAATCGGGATTTAGGCGTTGCTGAATATAAACACTATTACCCAAATCCATCGTAGAGACGTTCTGGCAGAACCTCTCTACATACAAACAGCGGGTAACTTTATGATTTAATTCGTTTAGTTTATATTGCTATATTACCATGAAATAGCGACAATTATTTTCATTTATGAGGTTTTGTAAAGTAAAGTAAATTTTCTCAGAACAGAAGCAAAAAAAGTAACAAATGTATTGTTAAAGATAATTGAGATTGCTTGTCAAAGTAACTATTTACCCGACAAACTAGAAATTAAATACAGGCAATTATTTTTATGAACGCTATTTCCAACGTTGAATTAAAGCGCCCTATTTGGCAAACTGCTGTTATCTTGACTTTAGGCTTCTGGCTGAGTGCTAGTATAGTTTTAGATTGGGTAATTATGCCTAGTCTTTATTTTTCCGGCATGATGACTCAAGCAGGTTTTGCCACAGCAGGCTATACAATGTTCTGGAATTTTAATCGCATTGAATTATTGTCTGCTGGCTTAATCTTGACTGGTGTTTTGGCTATGAGCAAAACTCATAGCTGCCGTGCTGGTACTGTGGTTTTAGCAGTATTGCTACTAGCTGTATCTTTGGTTGACACTTATTTCTTAACTCCACAAATGTCTGCAATTGGAGTTCAACTGAATTTGTTTGAAACAGCTACTACAATTCCGACAGAAATGAATTTGTTACACGGTGGTTACTGGGTGCTGGAAGCCGTGAAGTTATTGGCTGCGGGGACGCTTTTAAGTCGCTGTTGGCAAGAAGCTTAATTGCAAGTACGACAGCAGTAGTAAAAATTGCCTACCAGACTGATAAACGCGCTGTAGGCAATTGTTTTATTGTAGTTGGGGTAGTTATTCAGAATCTGCGGATGCTTCATTATTAGGTAACAGCAGACGTAGAGCGAGTATGGCAAATCCCACAGCAGCGATCGCTTTTAATATACGTGTCGGTAATAATTCTGCCACAGTTCCCCCCGCCAGCGCTCCTAACAAGCTAGTTAGCAGCAACGCACCAGCAGTTCCAAAGAAAACCGCACGCTTCGATTGACAACGACCTGAAAGTGCGATCGCCGCTAACTGACTTTTATCACCTAATTCTGATAAGAAAACTGTAATAAAGCTTAACCCTAAAAGATGCCAATCCATTAATTTTATCCTTTGTTCGTTGTTCGACTAACCCATAACCACATCCCAAAACAGCATGATGGAAATCAGCAACAACATCACCCCAGCAGCTTTTTCCACAGTTTTCGGAGAAAGTCGGCTGGCTATCCAACTACCCAAGAGTACACCTAATAAACTCGTCGTTATCAACGCAGCCCCAGATCCCATAAATACCACCCACGGGGAATGCGATTGAGCACTCATCAACAAAGTTGATAACTGGGTTTTATCGCCAATTTCTGCGAGAAATATTGTGACAAATGTAGTGCCGAATGTTACTAGGGCTGACTGCGGCTTTTCAGCACAATCGGCATCCACAGCCTTAAGTGGCTCAATAATTATATTTTGGGAGTCGCATTCGATACCATCTTTGAGTTCTGTCTCGCTTTCAATTGGAGATATGGCAGAAAGGCTCAAAGGCACTGAGTCAAGTTTCACAAGCAGTAATCCTAGGTTGAGGGATTTTCATATTGTTCTCATTTTGTCAGATTGTCGTTATAAATTGCAACCGTGTTACGTGTTATTTGTTGGTTGGAGCGTTGGAGCGTTGTGGTTTTCATCATTCCCTAGTCCCTCATAAACCAACAGAAGAATCAAAACGCAATATTTCCACACTGCGATCGCCATAAACTCCCTCTATCTGTTGACGACAGCAGTCAATGGCAAAATCATTCACTTCCTCTTCTTCAATGCCATACATATCCTGAAACACCTCTTTTTCTACACGACAGAAACGAGGACGATTTGCGTAAATGCGGCATTCTCTCGTGGTATGGTCAAAATTAACGCACCATCCCCCTTCACCTACCATACTCAGATACAGTTCCAGTTCCTCTGGTAACAAATACTCTTCTAAGTCTGGACGTTCTGCTGGGTCTAGATTACAGCAGGCTCCACATTGCTTTATACATTCCCAAATTGCCATTTTTTCCACCTTGATTATAAGTTAGGTAGAGACGTTCCGGACCGAACGTCTGTACGAAATGCCCAATGCCCAGTTTATGTTTTTTCTTATAATTTTGTTAAGTAAATTAAATTTAGTGCGCGATCGCCGGATATGATCGTTTTCGGGTTTTGCATTTGATTTATTTAATTTTTTAGATCAATATTGAATTCAACCGGAGGCAATAATGTTTGACGCTTTATCGAATATCCATTGGGAAGTTATATTTCAGCTAGTTTCAGTTGGGCTAATTATGATAGCTGGACCAGTAGTTATATTTTTGCTAGCATTTCGCAACGGCAACCTTTAAGAGTTGTGAATGAGGTAGAGACGTTCCGACGGAACGTCTGTACGAAGAGTTAGGAGTTAATTGAACGCTTCTAATTCCTAACTCTTAACTGATTCTAAAGCCTGTAGAGCAGCTTGGATAATGCCTGCATACTGCGGTTGAGAAATATCAACTATTTTAGCGTCTTGGCGATTGGTTCCCAAAAGAGCGCTCTTATGTCCACAGCAGACTGCGAGAACTTTACCTTCAGAATTTTTAATTCTTAGTTCTGGTAATTCACCATTTTGATAGATGCCACAGGTATAGGATTTCTGGTTATACTCAAAGGTGCTTTTTGACGGTTTAGATGTTGAGGTGAAAGACAGGTGAGAATGTTTTGCAAGTCTAACACCTAGCAATTCTAACTCGATAGTGGTATTGTTATTAAAGTTATTTTCGCGTAACTTGTAAGCGATATCGACTTGAGAGGGTAAGGGGAAGTAGTCACCCCAACGCCAAGCGATCGCTTTAATTTTAAACTGTCGATTGTCGATAGTTTGTGCCACTGTCAGTTTAATGTGACCTTTGCCAACGATTTGTTGCTCAATTACTTGGACATTAGGTGTCCAGAATACCGGATCGGGGTTGTCGATACCGCAGGGGTGAAGAGCATTAAGCTGTTGATAAAGCTGAGAATTGATTTCATTGAGGTCAGCTTTGGCATCAATTTTGATTAATGGTTTGATATGCTCAAGTTCTAAAGACTTGTTGGCAAACTCACACAATAGCGATCGCAACGGTGCCAAATTCTCTGCTGGGAAAGAAAATCCTCCAGCGGCTTTGTGTCCGCCATATTTGCCCAGCAAGTCATGACAATATTCCAAAGCTGCAAATACGTTAAATTCTGGAATTCCGCGTGCGGAACCGCGAATGTGTGTTTCATCCTCATAAGTGGCGATGAACACAGGCACACCGTAGCGTTCCACCAAGCGAGAGGCGACAATACCAATAACGCCATGATGCCAATTTGATTTTACAACAACTAGTACCCGATCTTGTTGTAAAGATGAGATAAATTCAGTTTCAACGATCGCGATCGCTTCAGATTCAATTTCTGAGCACATTTGCTGACGTTGCTTATTAATCGCTTCGCACTGCATCGCTTTTTCCAGTGCTATCCCCATATCATCAGTCGTCAGCAAATCTATCACAATTTGCGGATCGCCAATCCGACCAATGGCATTAATTCGCGGACCCAAGCGAAACCCGATATCCTCTGGCTTCAACGATTTGGGATTTGAGGATTTAGAAGTTGTAGAGACGCGATTTATCGCGTCTGTAGGGGAATCATGAATT
>CASBQC010000037.1 GCA_949127805.1 Nostocales cyanobacterium PMM_0081 | reverse complement strand
TTTGTCCCCCCTGCCCCCTTGCCTCTCGATACGGTACTAAAACCAATTTGGCATTGCTAAAGTGAATTTTGTCCAAATCAGTCTTTATAGCGCCGCTTTTACCTGGTGGTGCGATGCTTGTAGTAATCCAGCGCCCTTGTTGATCCTGTTCGATGTAGAGATCCGGATTGACAAGGGTGACATCTAGCTTTAATGTACGCTTAGTGAGTAATTGTAATATATCAAAACCTACATCCACGCCTCCAATTGCCACTCGGTCGGGATCTGTAGGTGTTGCCGGAATTGCTGAAGATCCAAAGCTGACTCCAGTCAGAGAAAATCCTTTAACTTTCCCCAGTTGAACTGGACGGTTAAGTGAAGTGGTAAGGTTTTGTTCTGCCAGGGGTGCTAACTCTTTTTGGACAAAAATCGACAATCTCCAACCAGCGCCGATAAGTCCAACCAATAAAAGTCCGCCCAAGCCAATACCACCGCGACTTAACACTAGAAACCAAAGACGTTTATTAGCACGAGCATTAGAGTTAGGATCTTGATGGGGAGAGTTAGCCATTTAGTTTTACTATATTATTCGGCGGATGTAGCTGGTACACAGAAGAAAGCTAACGGACACTCTATTCGACATGTCATTACCAGGATACGCCAACTCAACCAGTGATACAGGATAGAGTAAGAGGGCGTATAAACCAGAATTAATGACAAATAACTGTTAATGACTTGATGTATGACGATATTCGGACTGTCAAGAAAATTTTAATAATTAAGGACTAATGATTACACCCATGCGTGTTTTTGTGTTAATTTTTAATGCGCGAACAGAAAATGAGGGAATTCACACGATTCAGGTAGGCGATCGCCATAAAATTCTGATGTTCGAGTCAGAAGACGACGCTATCCGCTATGCTCTGTTGCTAGAAGCTCAGGATTTCGCCTCACCCACCGTAGAAGCGGTAGATGCCGAGGAAATCAAAGAATTTTGTGAAAGTGCTAATTATGACTGGGAAATCGTCCCGGAAAACGGCGAATTAGCCATTCCCCCAGAAATAAACGTACCAGAAACCGACTGGCAACCAAATGCCCAGAAACAAAACAATTTTGATGAAGACTCCCAGCGTCGCAACCAACAAGAAGAAGAACAACCAGAGTTTTCTGATTCCGAAATAGACCGCATTCGTCGAAAATTAGAAGGATTGTTGTAATTAGTCATTAGTCAATACACATAGGCGTAGAAAAGACGTAGAGACGTAGGGCGCGGAACGTCTGTACAAGGGGAACGTCTCTTGGGGTTCGGGCAACGCATAATAAGCATAGCGGTCGATGTCTAATATTTGGATGACAATCAAACAACTGACAGTTAATAGTTAAGGGATAATTAACAGATGTAACGGATGTAGACAATGCAAAATTTGCAGGAGCGCGGGCATCTTTTAACTGAGCAGGTAAATCCTAATAGTCTAAACTTAGACCAGCTCAGTTGTTTGGAATTCGTAGAACTGTTTAACAGCGAAGACCAAAAAGCTGTTGCTGCGGTGGGTGCGGCTAAAAATCAGCTAGCCGAAACGATTGAACGCGCCGCAGAACGTTTGCTTCGCGGAGGACGCCTGTTTTATGTCGGTGCGGGGACGAGTGGTAGATTAGGAGTTTTAGACGCCGCCGAGTGTCCGCCAACTTTTTGTACTCCTCCAGAGTTAGTACAGGGGATAATTGCTGGTGGTGCAGGGGCACTGGTACGCAGTTCCGAAGATTTAGAAGACCGATCGCAAGATGGAGAAGCAGCGATCGCTCAACGACAAATTACACAATTAGATGTAGTCATCGGGATTACCGCCGGCGGTACAACGCCTTTTGTTCATGGTGCCCTTTCCGCCGCTCGTCAGCGGGGAGCCACTACTATTTTTATGGCTTGTGTTCCTGAGGATCAAGTTAAGATTAATGTCGATATTGACATTCGTCTCTTAACAGGACCTGAGGTGCTAGCTGGTTCAACTCGCTTAAAAGCAGCAACAGCAACAAAGCTAGCTTTAAACATCATTTCTACAGGAGTGATGGTCAAGCTGGGCAAGGTTTACGGCAATCGCATGGTTGATGTCGCAGTGACAAATCAAAAGTTACGCGATCGCGCTTTGCGAATTTTGTCAGACCTTACAGGCTTAAGCCGTGAAGCCGCTAATTTGTTACTAGAACGCAGTGGCAAGTGGGTAAAATTAGCACTATTAATGCATTGGACTGGTTTGGAAAAAGAGGAGGGCGATCGGCTCTTGTTAGAACATCAAAGTAATCTCAGAGCAGCCATTGAAGCAACAAAGAAAAAGGGAGAAATCTCCTGAAACCACCAACTATTAGCTAATAGCTAATCACTTTTTTTCCTCTTCTATATTAACATGCTCTTAATTAGCCCACCTATGTGGGCTTCGTTCGTAGAGCCAGCGGCAGATCGCGCCTGCGGGCAAATATCATATTACGTAATTTTACTTAAACAAATATGAAGCCAAGAATTAGTTGTAAGTAAAACTGCCGTTGGCATTAATGAATTACCTCACGATAATCATAAGTGCTAATCTCCCAGAAAGAACAATCAGACGAACGTTGTTTATCTTTTACTAAAGTTTTATGGAAATCATGCGCTTGGTTGTGACTGGTCATGTCGGGGCTGGCAAGTCAACTTTCATTCGTTCTATTAGTGAAATTGAAGTTGTAAATACCGATTGTCAAGCAACAGACAAAACAGCATTACTTAAGGAAAAAACTACCGTTGCCTTTGACTTTGGCAAACTGCAATTTTCTCCTGATATGGTGCTGCATCTTTACGGTACACCAGGTCACGAGCGATTCGATTTTGTCTGGGAAATGTTAATTAACAAAGCGCAGGCTTACATCTTGTTAGTATCAGCTAATCGACCAGAGGAATTTAGCTACGCTCGTCGAATTGCTGCCTACATGAATCAAACTGTACAAATTCCCATGATTATTGGTTTAACTCATGTAGATTGTCCAGGAGCTTGGTCCGAAGAAAATATAGCGTTCGCCCTCGGTTACGCTTCAAAGCAAACCCGACCACCAATTGTCACTATCAACCCAAATCAAACTGCCTCTGTAGCTCAAGCAATAATAGCTTTAGTACAACACTATATGCAAAGTTATTTACCCACAAAAATCGCTGTTTAATCAAGATTATGGAAGATTTACATTTTATTTGTTCATTCTTCGCTTGATTGACATCATCTGAAAATTTGGCTAATAATTCTGTTAGTTTAAAATAGATTTATAGCCAAATTAAATTATTTGCTAAATTTTACAATGAAGGAAGAAGGAAGAAGGAAGAAGGAAAAGTATAAATAAAAACTTTAGTTCCTAGCTTCGTCAGGAAAAAAATAAATAATTATACCGATACTGCACATGAGCGCGAGGTATAAAACGTCATTGTTTCAATCCCACTCTTTTAAGGGTGGGTACATATAAGCGAATTCCTTCTTC
>CASBQC010000036.1 GCA_949127805.1 Nostocales cyanobacterium PMM_0081 | reverse complement strand
CCCTTGCCTCCTTCCAAAGTGCTAAACTTTTTTGATAATGAATTAAAGCATTATCTATTTGGTCGTCGGCGTATTCGTCGCGACCGAGCACGAATTCTAAACTCGCTTCTAATTCTGGTTCTAAAGTAAGGCTATACAGGCGTTGCAAATCATTACGGGCTGACTCAATTTCGCGGCGATGTTGAGATTTGGGAGCTAAATCAAGAGCCGCATTAGATAAAAACTTTTCGGCACCAGCTTCTAAAACTTTGGCAAAGATAAATTCTGTTTCTTGCTGCACCAAAGTAATTAAATCGTATGCAGCCATTTCAAATTTAATAGTGGTTGCCGCCCAGCTTTTAAAATCGGGTGCTAACCGAGAAAGCGATGTTGCTACTTCATCTTTTAGCCACAAAACTAATGGAAAAGGAAGACTCGTAGCGTAGATATCTCGTGCTTGGTTGATGTTAGTGAGTAGGTCTTCAAGTTCAATTACTGATTCTAGACCAGAAATCATTACAGCTGACGGCAATGAATCTGTGGCAACGGTAGGATTATCTAAAAAAAGTTCTGATGCTATTGTGGTGTGTAAGGCAGTAGTTGATGGCTGAAGAAAGATTTCTCGTATATAGATATCTTTGGTGAGCGATCGCAGATGCTCCAACATTGAAGTGCGTAATTGCTCATAATTACACCTAACTAAAATCAGAGCAAATTGATTTTTTGAGAGTGCGAATGCCCGGATCAGCCTTTGTAGAGAATGCTGATTTTCGCTTTGTTTGTTTGCATGTGTTAATCGCCATGTCATAACTAAAACCTGGGCTATGAAAGAAAAAATAAATGCCACATGAAAAATTAAAGTATGTGCTGGCAGCATACTTTAATGTTCAAATTCTCAGTTCTTGTGTCTACAGCCAGCCTGACTAGATGCGTCACTCAGAGGCGCTTATGATTTTGTCTTATTTTGCTGCCAAGTCACGACTTTTTCTGTTTCTGCTAAGGCGGGACTGATGCCAAACCAGCGTCCAATACGATCGCGATATTCAAATACCAACATGCTTCGCAGTAATCTTTGGTAATCTGACTCCCCTTGAACGCTTTGCTGGTGTACTACTTCAAATAACAATTCCCATTCTTCTTCGTTAATCGCTAACAGCAAATCATCACGGTAATCTTTAATCACTGCTTCTAAACAGTTTCTAGTAAAAGGTGGGTCTTGCCGTTGCAGGCAACTATAAAGCAGTCCTAGTAAGTTACGGATGTGACCACCACTTACTCGGCATAGACGATCTAATGTTTCTGGATCGTCGAATAATTCGCCTATTAAGGAGGGTCTGGTATTCCAAGCAACTTGAGGAAAGGCTCTGGCTAATACTAGCTGGCTTAGTAGTGACATGCCTGGTTCGTAGTCAATACCATCTCTTTGCCGCACCAACACCATTGGCAAGATTTTGGGAGCAATACCCCCCCCCAGGCGATTTTTTAGTGTTTCGTACTCGTTGGAGAAAATTAATGGTAGGGGAATTGTGTAAACTAGATGGCATTTGAGCCGACGCAGTTGTTCCCCTCGGTCGATGAAGAGATATTCTGGTTGCGATCGCCCGGATGCTAAAGTACGCATATCTACTCGATCCAAGTTATCGACGATGACAACCAGTCCTTTTTGACCCCTCAGTTTTAGCTGTTCTATGCCTTTGTCTAAAACCTCTTCGTTAATCGCTTGCAAAATACTATTGGTACGCGGTTCCAGATATTGCCTCAACTGAGTACGCATCTGAGGGCTATCTTTTGCTTTGGCGCTAATTTTGGCAATACCTAAGGAAAACTCTGCTTCTGCTGATAACTGTATGGGTGTTTGCAAAAAATCCCCAATTTCTTTAAACAAATTTGCAAAGTAGCCCGGTTTCAGTTTGATGTCGATCGCTTCTAAACTGACACTGACTTGACGGGCTACACTTAGCAAAATGTCGCTAATATCTATATCTGCCATGTCCAGATCTTGACTTGACTCAAAATAAACCACATGAAATCCCGCCAACTCTAACTCGGCTTTGAGACGTTGCAATTCTGTAGATTTACCGCAGCCAATATGACCCGTAAACAATTGGCACGTCGGCTCGTCCGGAGAAATACGAACGATTGTCCGTTGCAATTCTTCTACAATTTTGCAACCACGTACATCCGAAAAATCTATGTAATACTGCCGATCCAAGGCATTACTCATATTTAACGTGTAGCTTGGGTTACAGGCTTTATAAAAAGTTGACAAATTTAGTGTAGTTTTCATCTAGATGCAATTAACTTGTACGTTTATATACAACTTACCTCTACCTCTAACTGTGGTTAATGATTAACTCACGAGGAAAGGTATTAAAAAGAACAGTGCTAGACGCAACAGACGCGTTTCCCCTGCAACTATTCTCCTCTGGCAGAGATTTAGTTGTCGTCCCTGATACATTAAGTCTATCTGTTATTTTTACAGATACTGTTGCCCTTTTAACAATTTGAAGTTGGACAAATCTTCTGTAACTGAGTTAATCTCCCACATCAACCTACTTCTCAATAGAATCTTCGTTCGTATAAATGCTGATTAAGTAGGACAATTAATTCTAGCAAGATGCGAATAACTTACATCATGGTTGAATACCATTCTTTTGTATTGATGTCAATTGTACTTAAGTATATACTATCTTATATGTCTAAATAAAAGTTTGCAATCTTTTCCCGAAAAATTTGTGATAACTTTATGTACCAAATGTCACATGTTCTTCATCGAAACAAAGACAATATTTGTTCTGGTTGATTCTTTGATCGGTACTTGGAACAATAGATTTGCTTGATTTGTCAGGCAAATTTAATATATACACCACAATATTATTGGTATAAGTTCATATTTAGTTACAAAACAAACTCGCAAATATCTTTCTCTGACAAATTCCTGCCACAAACGCTATTATTTAGTCAAAAAATAAAATTTAAATTACCTTCGATTTCTCAGTATCTATATTGTAGCCTTTGAGCGCAGGTAAGCATAATGCCAAGAAATAAATACCCTGATCGCACAAAAAAAAGGCTACATTGGGTTTCAATTAAACACCAATTCCTTGAATGAGGAAGAATTACAAACACCATAATCCTTACTGTGGGCGAAATAGTGTAAATTATGACATTTACGGAGAAAAAGTCTTGAAGGTAACGGCTAATGACGGCTAAAAGTGCGTAATCGTTAAATTAATTGACGATAGAAGGGCAACAAAAAGCTTGGACTTGGATGTGTGAAAGGAGTTTGAATGGCTGGCATGGTATCAGTTTCCCGCACGGTTTTGCAAGTGAGGCGTCATAAATTACGCCGGCAACGGCAAATGAAAATTATTCAGGTTATTCTTAGAACCTTTGCCGTTAGTAGTTTGTTGGGTGGTTTGCTATGGGTGGCAAGTCAACCGATGTGGGTGCTAAAAACTCCCAAACAAATTGAGATCAAATCAGGCGATCGCTCACTTTCTCCCGAAGCGATCCAAAAAGTGCTGGTGCTATCCTATCCGCAGTCTTTATGGAGGATTGAACCAAGACAGATCGCTGAATCTTTGATAAAACAACCAATTATTGCCAAAGCAAGCGTTAACCGTCGTTTGTTTCCACCTGGATTAATTATTGATATTCAGGAACGAGTACCTGTGGCGATCGCGCAAACGCATCAAGACCAATTAACACACCCAAGGGACACAAACATTGCTTCATCAACCGGGCTACTAGATGCAAATGGAATTTGGATAAATCAAGAAAAATACACATCACTTAACCCTACCGTCAAGTTGCCCAGTCTCGTAGTTATTGGTTCCTTTGAACAATACCGCTCCTACTGGAATCAGCTTTATCAATCTGTGAGCCAAAGTTCCGTTAAAGTCACCTTAATTGATTGCCAAGATTTAACAAATATAATTCTGAAAACAGAACTAGGATATGTGCATCTTGGTGCTGCGAGTCCTAAAATAAGCGAACAAATCAAAGTACTCGCTCAAATGAGCCATTTACCCACACAACTCAATCCCAATCAGATAGAATATATCGACCTGAAAAATCCGGAATCGCCTATAGTACAAATGAACCAAAACCTCGTAAAATCTAACTCTCAAAGTCGTTAAAAAGATTGGACGAGTGATAACTAATAATTGCTGAGAGTCAATAAATAAGTTTTATGCCAATAAATAAATATTTATTTATTATTTTCGGTTTTCCCATAACATACACAAAAATCGGCGTTAACTTCGCTCTTACAATGGGAGAAACAATTCATTAAGGAAGACAAGACGCGCCGTGGCGCCTCTTTACAAGTTATACAATTCACCCAGAATTGCGCCGCTCAAATTGCTACTCAAACAAATACGTATATACTAAATAACTCGGAGTTATTGAGGATAAGTGATTTGGAGGGACTTTCACTCTCACAATGTATCCAATGTTCTTTACTAGATCCACAGGTTGTTCCCACGACTATTTCAGATGTTCGCGCTTGTTTTGTCTTCGACAGGCTACGCGAACGAGAGGCAAAGCCTCGGTGTCTTGGCTTGGGAGAAGGCTGTCCACCAAAGTACGCCCAATGTGTAGCGGCAACGAGAAAGAATTGGTGGTATGAGTGGGTGTATTTCTCGTGCAATTTGATATTCTACAGCAAATTTCAAGTGGTCGCAGGTATAAATCCTAAAAGTGATAATGGTAAATTTAATCATCAATATAAATTCTTAGGAGAAAAAATAAGAGGTAATTGGGGATACAAAATAAATGCTGAGAAAAATAGCAGTAAAGATATTCAGGAGGAGTGGAAGTTATACAGGTCAATTTTAGGTAAATATAAGTATACTTCTCTAGAATTGGCTGTACGACGCTGGGGGGAATTATGTATAAGAGGCTTGCTTTGGGCAAGGTTGCCCTGTTGTATAGGAATAGGGGATAAGTAGTGTTGGGGCAACAAGCTCGACAACAAGCGGGCGATCGCTTGCGCTTAATAGTCCCAAGAGTAAAATTTCCCTGATTGTAATCCTGTTAGGGTTGCAATCAGCGAGAACAAGAAACAACATAGCCATAATCTATGGCATTTTCAAATATAGTTGACTACTAGCGTGAACAACACCTGAAAAAGTCGTTTATCTACCCTTTTCAATCCAATGACACTTGATAATAACCAAGGACTTAGTTATAAAAACTCCCAATCTCCGGGACAGCCAGTAATCTCACTGGCAGTTAACTCCAACAATCCCTTTAATCATTCCGGACTAAATTTCGGACAACATAACGATAGTAAAAGAATCCCTACTGAAGATCCCCGAATTGGCGATATTGTTCCCGGTCGAGTCGCCAACATCAAAGTAATTGGCGTAGGTGGGGGTGGTGGAAATGCCGTAAACCGCATGATCGCCTCTGATGTGAGTGGAATAGAGTTTTGGACAACAAACACCGATGCCCAAGCTTTAACACAAGCCCAGGCTTCCAAACGCTTACAAATAGGACAAAAGCTGACGCGAGGTTTAGGCGCGGGTGGCAATCCGGCTATTGGTCAAAAAGCTGCTGAAGAATCGCGGGACGAAATTGCTACAGCTTTAGAAGGTGCCGATTTAGTGTTTATCACTGCCGGCATGGGTGGTGGTACTGGTACGGGTGCAGCGCCAATTGTCGCTGAAATCGCCAAAGAAATGGGCGCTCTTACAGTCGGTGTGGTAACACGTCCATTTTTGTTTGAAGGACGCCGCCGCACCAGCCAAGCCGAGCAAGGTATTGAAGCTCTTAAAGGTAGGGTAGATACGCTAATTATTATCCCCAATAACAAGCTGTTGGAAGTAATCCCAGAGCAAACGCCGATGCAAGAAGCTTTTCGTTATGCAGATGATGTGTTGCGTCAAGGGGTGCAAGGTATCTCTGATATCATTTTGATCCCCGGTTTGATCAACGTTGACTTTGCCGATGTGCGAGCGGTGATGGCAGATGCGGGATCGGCGCTGATGGGGATCGGTGTTAGTTCCGGAAAATCAAGGGCAAGAGAAGCTGCGATCGCTGCTATTTCTTCCCCCTTACTAGAATGTTCTATTGAAGGAGCCAGAGGAGTTGTTTTTAACATTACTGGTGGTAGCGACCTCACCTTACATGAAGTCAATGCTGCCGCAGAAACAATCTATGAAGTAGTTGATCCCAACGCCAATATTATTTTTGGTGCGGTGATTGACGATCGCCTGCAAGGTGAAGTTAGGCTTACCGTAATTGCTACAGGATTTACAGGTGAAATCCAAGGCACACCACCCCAAAATGTAGCTAATGCGCGGGTAGTAACTCCACCACCAAGACGACAGCCACCTCAGCCACCAGTAACCCCACCAACACCAGTTCCAGAACCGAAAGAAAAATCCGGATTAGATATTCCTGACTTTCTCAAAAACAGACGTGTACCACCACGGAATTAAGTTAACAGCTATTAGCTTGATTACTTAATTTTTGGCTCGTCAGATTTCACCGGCAGCAGAGATAAGCAATTTTGTCATCCCCAATGTTGCTAGTTGAAACACGAAATTCATCAACGCTACCCACAGACTGAATTAACTGAGGTAGGAGTCCGCTGGCTCGGATATCCCCCAGGAGGTTTGGTATAAAAAATTTGTGGCTAAGAGTTATGACCAAAGTGATTGCCTCCTGTCGTCCCATAATCACTTGTCCCAAAAAGGAGAATTCTTGCTTGACTGCCAGTGCGTTAGCGCTTATGCTTTGGCGGAGCGATCGCAACTGCTCCACCATGGCGATCCGTCTTATGCTGTAGCGACAACCGGATGGAGGTGTGGTTCATAATAAACGTTTGTTTTGGTATGTTGGTTTTTCAAGAAATAGCCATTTTCGTTTTTGAGCAGGTTGAGTTTCCCCAATGTCTACTGCTATAATTTCCATCTCTTTGTAATTGTGTATTTTTGTCAGGGTACTACGGGAATTACGCAGGTGTAGCCGAGACTTTTTACTACTTGAGAATGGTTTGGTTAGCAATTTTGAGAAGCCAGCTGTTCAGGTAGATTCGGGTGAGTTTTATGTTTTTTAACGAACCGCACATCAAGCAGCGTATGAATGCGATTGAGAAGACGCCTTCGCGCACATCAAGCAGCGTGTCGCAGACAAGCTTCTCGAATCCTCCCCAGCGCGGGTACTCTTATATCGCTTGTTTGACCCAAGGGCATTTATTTCTTCTAGAGAGGCGATCGCCTCTCTATGAGGGATTCGGGGAGACGCGTTCGCGTTGGCAATATCCTAAAACTCTTTGTTTTTTGCCTTTTACCTTTTAACTTTTGCCTTGTAAAGCTTGCTCAACCCATTGAATTACCTGTTGACCAAGGTGGGTGTTGTCTAAACGGTCGATTTCACGAATTCCGGTGGGACTGGTGACGTTAACTTCGGTCAGGTAGCCACCGATAACATCAATACCCACAAAAATTAAGCCGTCTTTACGTAGGGTTTCGGCTAATTGGGTGCAAATTTCATGTTCTCTAGGAGTAATTTCGGTTTGAGCAACTGTGCCACCAGTTGCCATGTTATTACGAAAGTCGCTGCCAGATGAAAGGCGATTGAGGGCACCAATTGGTTCCCCGTCAAGCAGAATAATCCGTTTGTCTCCCTCTTTTGCCTGGGGTAGATAAGTTTGCACCATAACTGGAACTCGACCGAGGAGGGTACTGAGTTCGACAATCGAGTTAAAATTGCGATCGCCTGCTTGCAAAAATAAAATCCCTTCTCCAGCTTTGTTTCCCAATGGTTTGAGAATCGCTGCACCTTTTGCTTCGACAAATTCCCGAATAAATTGCTTATCGGCGCTGACAATAGTTTCTGGAATTGCTTTGGTAAACTGGAGGGCATACATTTTTTCGTTTGCCGCTCTAATACCATTGGGACTATTAATCACCAGGGTTTTGTTTTGGTCGATGTAGTCCAGAATGTATGTAGCATAAAGATACGGAACATTAACTGGTGGATCTGTCCGCATAAATACGGCATCCATTGTTTCCAGGTTAGTCAGGGTACGATCGCTTAATTTGTACCAAGGATTCGCCGCTAAATAGCGTCCTTCCACCAACTGCACTGGTACAAGTTCCACCCGTTCTAACAATGCCCAAGCTTTGCTATCTACCACACTCAGCAAATTTGCTTGAGTTACCCAAATTTCATGTCCCAAGATTTGTGCTGCTTCCATCAAAGCAACGCTGGTATCATGACACGGGTCAAGAGTAGGGATGGGATCTATTATAAAAGCCAGTTTCACGCTTAATACCTCAATCGCCAGGAAATTCCACTGTTATCAATTTAGATTATCTCCTGACGATTTGACCGATGTGCATAGTATCTTGTGAAAAGAGATCGCACTTACAGCAGATTTCAGGTAAATGAAGTACATATATAAAACCCAAAATATTGTAGAGACGTAGCACTGCTACGTCTGTTACGTGTATTCGATTAGAGCGATAGGCTGCTGTATATGAGGAATCTAGACATTATTAGTCGCAGCTAGTAACTCATCGAGGTTGCCTTGGGCATCTAAAGAGTGTATATCATCACAACCACCTACGTGGCGATCGTTAATGAAAATTTGCGGCACAGAGCGTCGTCCGTTTGCCCTTTGAGCCATTTTATCCCGTGCTGCCTCGTCTCCATCAACGCTGTATTCTACAAATTCAACGCCTTTTCTCGTCAGTAAACTTTTGGCACGGATGCAAAACGGGCAAGTTCCCCAAGTGTAAATTTCTACTTTAGCAGCCATAACGCCCTCAACTTTATTTCATGCTTCTTAATTTTAGAACTTTGTTACTGGCTGTAGCCGCTCTATACCATTTTGACGTAATCCTTTAAAGCTGCTAAATAGCCATGAACAAACTGCCTACATTTTTACCGCATGAAAATCTCTTCTTCCCTTCCTCTTTACTTCACTTTTAAGTCAGATCAGCATAAATAAATAGGGTTGGAAGTGCATCAATACTTCCAACCCTATTTTTCAATTGCGACTTGCTTTAGAACCAAACCTCTATCGTCTTGTTAAGTTTCTCAAAGCAATATGTTATCCATGCTGAGAAAACTACTAGGTTTGCTCATGTTCGATTGAAACAATAGCTTGATTTAATCTTGCTTTTGAGTCTTTTTTTTAAGCGCTTTCAATGCACCGACAGCGAACAAACCTAAAGCCGCAACCGTGCTAGGCTCAGGTACTTTTTTCGCTGGAGGTTGCGGAGCCTGATAATATTTCCCTTGACCTGTACCGCTAGTACCGAGAGAAGTTCCTTCAATACTTTGGTAACGTACTCCTAAGTTGCCTAAGGCGAATGAGTCAACCGTTTTATTGAAGGCAAGGTTGAAGGAAAACTTGCCAATACCATCATCGGTCTTAATACCACCATTCTGTCCTCCTTGACAGGTGTTACCTTGTGTGAAGCACACATCAATATCACCAAATTGATTGGGGAATGCGCCGTTTAGAACGGAGTTGCTGAAAAGCCCTGATGTACTTGTTTTTCCAGAAGCCAAATCGAGTTTGTTGGTGGACTTTAAGTCAGAGTAAACGTTGAAACCTAAGCCAGAAGTTCTAGACTTGATGCCATCGCTGGAAGTGTTATCTAGATTGACATCAAAAGCTGCCTCAGTACCGTTGAAACTTGTCAAGGTAAAGAATGCTTTAGATGTTAGTCCAACAACATTTTGTGTTGCCACGTTCCCGTCAAAGTTGAACTGGAAAGTTTTACCGACATCGCTGAGGTTGAAATTAATAATTGGCAAAGGTCTGGTTGAAATTGAACCCTTATCAGACTTCTCCTTCTCAGCCTTATCAGCAGCTTCCTTGTCAGCTT
>CASBQC010000035.1 GCA_949127805.1 Nostocales cyanobacterium PMM_0081 | reverse complement strand
GCATAATCTTACTAACCAAGATGAGACGTTGCTTTGGGGTCAGTGATTTTACACCATCCACACCTGCCGTTTTCTTTCCTTGGTTATCCTGGGTTACACGACGAACCGAAGCCTCCCAACGAGTCACTCAGAAGAAGGCTGTCCATATTTGTCTACGGAAAGACCCTCCCAATGCGAGCGTGCCCATTACTTGATTTTCTTTAGCGAAACAGGGTAGTTTACAAGCATATTTACTTATTTATTGACAGATGCATCTTGTGGAAGTTTCTAAAATATCAAAATCCGTAGGAGACTAAAGAATAGCAGAACACATCTGACGGGTCTAGAAGCAGCGATACCTACGGGAAGCTACGAAGATCGCGCTCACACAGCTAAGGAGGATTTATGCGTGCAGTACTGATGGCAGGTGGTTCAGGAACGCGGTTACGTCCGCTAACTTGTGACTTGCCCAAACCGATGGTGCCCATCCTAAATCGACCAATTGCCGAACACATTATCAATCTTCTCAAACGACATCACATTACAGAAGTTGTTGCCACACTGCATTATTTACCTGATGTCTTGCGAGATTACTTTCAAGATGGTAGCGATTTTGGTGTACAAATGACCTACGCGGTGGAAGAAGACCAACCGCTGGGAACAGCAGGTTGCGTGAAGAACATTGCTGAACTTCTAGACGAAACCTTTTTAGTAATTAGCGGAGACAGCGTAACCGATTTTGACTTAACAGCCGCAATTGAATTTCACAAACAAAAGAAGTCTAAAGCCACTTTGATTTTGACTCGTGTCCCCAACCCAATTGAGTTTGGGGTGGTGATTACCGATGAACAAGATCGAATTCGCCGATTTTTAGAAAAGCCTTCTACCAGTGAAATTTTTTCCGATACCGTCAACACTGGTATATATATTCTAGAACCCGAAGTTTTAGAATATCTGCCTTATAACATAGAATGTGACTTTTCTAAAGATTTATTCCCCTTACTTTTAGAGAAAGATGAGCCGATGTATGGTTACGTCGCTGGGGGTTACTGGTGCGATGTCGGTCACTTAGATGCTTATCGCGAAGCTCAATATGACGGCTTGCAAGGTAAGGTAAAACTTGATTTTGCCTACAAAGAACTGTCAAGTCGCTTGTGGGTGGGTCAAAACACTTATATCGATCCAACGGCTCAAATTGAGGCTCCGGCGGTTATTGGCGATAATTGCCGCATTGGGGCAAGAGTCCAAATTGAAGCCGGAACCGTAATCGGCGATAATGTCACCATTGGGGCTGATGCCAATCTCAAACGTCCAATTGTTTGGAATGGGGCAATTATTGGGGACGAAGCACATTTATCGGCTTGTGTGATTTCTCGTGGTACTCGTGTAGACCGTCGCGCTCATGTTTTAGAAGCTGCTGTGGTCGGTTCGCTTTCTACTGTGGGAGAAGAAGCGCAAATTAGTCCCGGTGTGCGGGTTTGGCCCAGCAAAAAAATCGAGTCGGGGGCAATCTTAAATATTAACTTGATTTGGGGTAACACTGCTCAACGAAATTTATTTGGGCAACGTGGTGTCCAAGGATTAGCGAATATCGACATTACCCCAGAATTTGCGGTCAAATTGGGAGCTGCTTATGGTTCTACTTTGAAACCGGGGTCTAAGGTAACGGTTTCCCGCGATCAGCGCAATATTTCGCGGATGGTGACGCGATCGCTCATCGCTGGTTTAATGTCTGTAGGTATCGACATTCAAAACCTTGATGCTACCGCTATTCCCATCGCTCGCACAGTTATCCCCACTATGTCAGTAGCTGGTGGTATTCATGTGCGAGTACATCCCGATCGCCCTGATTATATCCTGATTGAATTTATGGATGCCAAAGGCATCAATATTTCCAAGTCGAAGGAAAAGAAAATTGAAGGAGCTTACTTTAAAGAAGATATGCGGCGATCGCAAATTCACGAAATTGGCGATGTCTCATACCCCAGTCAAGTCATGGATCGCTATTGCACAGCTTTTGAAAAGTTATTGAATATTGACACAATTCGTAACAGTCGGGCAAAAGTAGTCATTGACTACGTTTATGCTGTCTCTGGTGCAGTATTGCCGCAAATGTTAGATAACTTTGGTGCTGATGCGGTGGTGCTAAACGCCAGTTTGAATAAAAACGCTATGTCCACAGCTGACCGCGAAGGGTTGATAACTCAGCTTGGTCATGTGGTGGAAGCTTTGAAAGCTAACTTTGGCGTTCAGGTTTCGGCAAATGGCGAACAAATGATTTTGGTGGATGAATCGGGTATTCCGATTCGCGGCGAAATGTTGACAGCGTTGATGGTGGACTTAATCTTAACCTCTAACCCTAGAGGGACGGTAGTAGTACCGATTCATGCTTCCAGTGCTGTTGAACAAATCGCTCGTCGTCACGATGGTAAAGTGATTCGCACCAAGGCAAATCCTACCGCATTAATGGAAGCTTGTCAAACAAATCCTAGTGTAGTTTTGGGAGGTAGCGGGGACACTGGGTTTATTATCCCGCAATTGCATCCGGGATTTGATGGGATGTTCTGTATTGCCAAGCTAATTGAAATGCTCACAATCCAAGAGCGATCGCTTGCCTCTGTCAGAGCAGAATTACCCCGCGTCATTCACAAAACTTATACAGTCCGCTGTCCTTGGACTGTCAAAGGTGCGTTAATGCGCTATTTGGTAGAAACTCATCCAGCACAAAACCTGGAATTAATCGATGGGGTAAAAATTTGCCAACCCTACGATGACAGTTGGGTATTAGTTTTACCAGATGCCAGCGAACCACTGGTACATTTATACATCAACAGCAACGATCGCGAATGGGTAGATGATTCCTTAAGACAATACCGCTCCCGTGTTCAAACGTTTGTGGAAAAACAAGAGGAGCAAATTCCACTAGAGGTGTAATTAGTTGTTGGTGGTTAGTTGTTGGTTGATGGTTAAAAGTCAATAGTCAACTGTCAACTGTCAACAGTAGCCCTTTCAAGGTGACTCATAAAATCTCTTTTTTCTCTCTGCGACCTCTGCGCCTCTGCGGTTTATAAAGTATTTTATTTAACCGCAGAGGCGCAGAGAACACAGAGGTAAGAGG
>CASBQC010000034.1 GCA_949127805.1 Nostocales cyanobacterium PMM_0081 | reverse complement strand
TCAGCTTCTTTCTTTAGTAACCCAGTTTTTCGATAATTTGTTATGGCTTTTGTATAGTTATCTAAGGCATTTTTATAATCTTGTTTTACAAGATATATGCTACCAATAAGTTCAATAGAAGCTGTTTCTTGAAAAGAATATTTATACTGTTTGGATAATTCCAATGCACGATTTGCAGACTCGAATGCTTTAGAATAATCATTCTTGTCACGATAGGTTTTTGCTAGACCCCAACGTATGGCGATTTCAGATTTATAATCCTCTTTCTTAAATAATCGAAGTGCTTGATTATAAGATTTGAGTGCATCGTCAAATTTTCCATTTGATTGATAAACACCACCAATGTAGATAAAAATTCTAGCTTGTTGCTTTTTGTCGTCTAGCTTCCTATAAATATCTAGTACTTGATTGTAATGACTAATGCTTAAGTTACTATCGCCTAAAAAATTGTAGAGTAATGCAATATTTCCAAGGGTGCGAGCTTCTTGTTTGGGGTTTTTGGTAATTAAACGCTCAATTTCTAAGGCTTGATTATAAGCATCTAATGCAAGCTGATAATTTCCCTGTCGGATGTAAATATCACCTTTTTGGTTAAAAGCGGATGCTTCTTGTTCCCTATCACCTGCTTTACGATGAAGAGCAAGTGCTTCTTCTATATATATAAGTGCTTGTTGATAATCACCTGTAAAATTCCTATAAATACTGACAATTGTTCCTATACTCAAAGACTCTAAAGTCGTTTGTCCCGCTTGGGAAAACAGTATTCTTGATTGCTTGTGGTAATTGACTGCTTTCTGAAAATCTCCTAATGAACTGTAAACATCGCCTATACTGTCAAGAATCAATCCTTGTTCAATTGGAGTATCTTTTCCTTGTAGTATTTTTTGGGCTTTTTCTAAATGTTGTAGGGCTTCCTTATGTTTGCCTAATTTACTCATTAGATCAGCCATCTCTCTCAGAGTTTCAGCTTGCCCAGACAAGTCTTTATTCTTATGGCGAATTTCTAAGGCTTGATTATAATTTTCAAAAGCAGCTTTATAATCTAATTTTTGAGAATATAAAAGACCTATAGAATTAAGTATATTGGCTTCGCATACTGAGTCTTTAAGTGTATTCCGACAAATCTCTAATGCTTGATTCAGGAAATTAAGTGCTTTATCCATATTGCCTAATCTTATGTAGGCGAAAGCAGTCGCTCTTAAAGTTTTGCTTAAATAAAAAAATTCTTGTTTTTCCCTAAAAATTAACTCTGCCTTCTGGTAATATTCTATTGCTGTGTTGTATTCACCAATATCGCCGTAAGCGTTACCAATAAAATGGTGTACTGTTGCTTTATCAACAGGCTGGTTTAATTCTTCCCAAATTGTCAATGCTTGCTTATAGAAGCTTAACGCCTTTTTATTATCTGACAGCAAAAAGTAAACTGTGCCAATACTTTGATGTATGAATGCTTCTTCTTGCCGTAGTCCAATTTCCTGAGCAATTTTCAACGCTTGTTGATATTTTTCTATTGCCTGTAGATATCCTTCCTTAGTTCCCTTTTTATCTAACTCCTGTCCTTCTTGAAATAACTTGACTCCCTCTTGATATCGCTGTTGCTTATCTGGACTCAAGGGAACTGACGAAGGAGGTATAGACTGTTGTGCTATTTTTAACCCATTACTCCCGACACTAGCGACTGTTGACTCCGATAACAAAAGCAGGGAGAAAAATAAAGCTACAGCACGAGATTTCCACATAGGAAGGATTTACCCTATCTGTTGGGGTTTATTTTGAGTTTTCATAAATGATTATACTGACTTATGTTACTGACAATTTAATATACTTTCGACGAACGCAACTTTTGAGTAAGCAAACTGGGGTTTAGCAATACTTCATCTCATAAAGCGATGTATGCTTGAAATTAGAGGAAATAGTTACACCTTAAAGCTTAGACCGTGGTCAAAATTACCTTAGAAGTCTCTGAAGAACTGTCAGAACAACTCACACAGTTAGGCGATCGCTTACCAGAACTCCTTGCACTTAGTCTTGAGCAACCACCACTGCCAACTCGCGTATATCAATATATTCTTGATTTCCTGGTTAGCAAACCGACTTTAGAACAAATCTTAGCTTTCCATCCGACAGCAGAAATGCAACAGCGAATGCAAACTTTACTTAGACGTAGTAAAGTTGGAGAACTTAACCCTACAGAACAAAAAGAACTAGACGAGTATGAGCGCATTGAACATCTGATTGTCATGCTAAAAACAGGCAATCTACCGCACTTAACTACTAAATTTACTTGCAATACGCTGTATCAGGTTTAAATTGGTAATCAGAAAACGCCAAATCCCTTATTTATGCTAAGATTCGGTATAATTAGGGCATATTGCGAGTCAGGTTATGGAGCGAGTTACATTACCAGAAGTTCTCACCCTTGAAGAGGTCTCAGAATATTTACGCTTGCCGATGGAAACCTTACAGCGTCAAGCCTTACAAGGAAAGCTTCCAGGTCGTAAAATCGAAAACGAATGGAGATTTTTGAAGGTAGCAATTGATGACTGGTTGCGCTCTCAAAATAGTCGTTCTGCCCTAATTAAACAGGCAGGAGCTTTTGCTGATGATACTTTGCTTACGGAATTGAGAACAACAATTTATCAAGCGAGAGGACGTTCTGAAGTTGATGAATAATTGGAACACTGATGTATTTGCTTGATACTGATACTCTAACCTATCTCTATGCAGGAAATGCAAATGTTATTGCCAGATTAAAAGCTTTAGAAAATTCAGAAGTAGGAATTACCATAATTACAAAAGCAGAAATGCTACGCGGACGGATCGACTACCTTCTCAAAGCAGAAAACGGGGAAAGTTTATTAAGAGCGCAAGAGCTTTTGTTTCGCACAGAAGAATTATTAGCAGAACTTTTAATTGTTCCTGTCAGTCAAAGTGCAGCAGATGAATTTGAGCGTTTACGTATAGTTTCAAAGCTACGCAAAATTGGGCGAGCTGATTTGTTAATTGCGAGTATTTCCTTAGCAAACAGAGCTACATTAGTAACAAGAAATATCAGACATTTTAAACAAATTCCTGGTTTGCGGGTTGTAAATTGGGTTGATTGAAATTCAAATAAACCTACCTACCCTCGTAGAGACGTTCCGCCGGAACGTCTTTACATTGTGAGTTATTGTACGTACTGTTTTATAAAGCAAGAGCGATCGCATTTGTAGATAAACTTTTAGGAGCTGTACACCTAGCAAGTGGCGCGATCGCTCCCGATTACATTATGCTATTGAGATACACTCGGTTCCTTAGTCGAGGAAGGTGAACTTTGCAAGACGCGTCCATCTAACTTGGTAGCCACATCCTTCAGAGACACCGAAGGTTTATTCCCAGTCAAATATACAACAGCTGTCATAACACCAACACTACTACGCCGAAAGCTGACGACATCAAAATTTACAGGCGTTTCTTGGATTGACGCGTCTAAGGAAAAACCCGTAGATGACTGTGCCAAATTATTTAAATCTGGAAGCGACTTGTACTTTAACACCTTCACTTCTTGACTTGATGGTAATTTCTGCGCCAGTTTTCTTATCTGTTGCTCAAACTCTGGTTGCCGCGCTTTTTCGAGAGCAGCATCGAATTGACCTTGTTGAGCCTGATTTGGTAGCATACCCGTAAAGCCAATGACAACTTCCATCTTTTGCGGTTCTACAAAGGCAAAGAAGTTATCTGACGGTACATTCTCTTTGATCAGCAACCGCTTAAAAGGTTCTAATTTAGCAATAATTTCTGCCTTCATACTAGGTGGAAGTTCTTGAAAGCCTGCTGGCAAGTCTTCTAGTGTCAGTGCTGTCGTCTTTTTTGCAGGTTGTTCTAAAACGGGTTGCTTAACTTCAGTGGGCAAAGGAGCTGCTTGCGAGAGAGAGGCTGCCAAAATAGTACTGGTCAAAATAGATAAGACGAAAGCGAGTTGCTGTTTCACTGGCAGAAATTTCCTTTTTTGTGAGGGAGCGTCTCTAATTAAGATAAACGAACATTTTCGCGTCTGGAGTAGCATCGGTTAAAAACAAATACCAAACACTGCTACGCTGCTGATAAAGTCTTAAAATATTGTTAATTTCTGCCCAATCTCTCCACCTTCAACTTACACGTATTACCCCGGAATTACTATGGCTATCGGCTACGTTGCACTTGTACTTCATGCACACCTGCCCTTCGTTCGTCACCCTGAAAGTGACTATGTGCTGGAGGAAGAATGGCTTTATGAAGCCATTACGGAAACATACATCCCTTTACTGAAAGTATTTGAAGGATTAAAGCGAGACGGCATCGACTTTAAAATCACGATGAGCATGACACCCCCTTTGGTGTCGATGCTCCGCGATCCGCTGCTGCAAGAACGCTACGATGCACACTTAACTCAACTACAAGAACTCATAGAACTTGAAGCAGAGCGTAATGCCAACAACGGGCATATGCGCTATTTAGCCGAACATTACGCCAGCGAATTTAACGAAGCGCGTCAGATATGGGAACGCTACAAAGGTGATTTGGTAACAGCTTTTAAGCAGTTCCAAGACTCTAACAACCTGGAAATTATAACATGCGGCGCGACTCACGGCTACTTGCCGCTGATGAAAATGTATCCGGAGGCTGTGTGGGCGCAAATTCAGGTAGCTTGCGAACACTACGAGCAAACCTTTGGACGCCGACCCAGAGGCATTTGGTTGCCGGAATGCGCCTATTATGAAGGTTTGGATCGGATGCTGGCTGATGCGGGTTTGCGCTACTTCCTCACTGATGGGCATGGCATTCTTTACGCTCGTCCGCGTCCCCGCTTTGGTAGCTATGCACCAATTTTTACCGAAACTGGTGTTGCTGTCTTTGGACGAGATCATGAATCTTCGCAGCAGGTATGGTCATCTGAGGTGGGTTATCCTGGTGCGGCTGAATACCGCGAATTTTACAAAGATTTGGGCTGGGAAGCTGAATATGAGTATATTAAGCCTTATATCATGCCTAACGGGCAGCGTAAAAACACTGGCATTAAGTATCATAAAATTACTGGCAGAGGCTTAGGACTTTCAGATAAGGCGCTTTACGACCCATACTGGGCAAAGGAAAAGGCAGCAGAACACGCGGCAAATTTTATGTATAATCGCGAACGGCAAGCTGAGAATCTTCATGGTATAATGCAGCGATCGCCGATTATCGTTTCACCTTACGATGCCGAGTTATTTGGTCATTGGTGGTATGAGGGTCCTTTGTTTATTGATTATCTGTTCCGCAAGTCATGGTATGACCAAGGAACATATCAGATGACGCATTTGGCAGATTACTTGAAGGGAGAACCAAATCAACAAGTTTGTCGTCCTTCGCAATCAAGTTGGGGTTACAAAGGATTTCACGAGTATTGGTTGAACGAAACGAATGCGTGGATTTACCCACATTTGCACAAAGCAACTGAGCGGATGATTGAGTTGGGACGATTGGAACCGGCTGATGAGTTGCAGTGGAAAGCACTCAACCAAGCAGCACGGGAACTGCTGTTAGCGCAATCTTCGGATTGGGCATTTATTATGCGGACGGGAACAATGGTACCTTATGCAGTGAGAAGGACGCGATCGCACTTAATGCGCTTTAATAAGCTGTATGAAGAAATCAAAATCAGCAAAGTTGACAGCGGTTGGTTAGAAAAAGTCGAGTTGATGGATAACATTTTCCCAGAAATTAACTATCGCGTCTATCGTCCGTTGTCATAGTCTCACGCACAAAGTAGGGTGGGCAATGCCCACCTGAAAGTGAAAATAGGCGATCGCGTAGCGTGTCAGTTAGTACAGCTTTGCGTAAAATGGTGGCTAATTGAGGGTTGAAATTTAAACGCAGAGGGGCGCAGAGGTAAGCGCAAAGGTACGCGGAGAATTCGCGCTCGTATTAATGAAATGTTGTAGTTAGGACAAGATATTGTAATTCAAGTTAATTTTAAATCGGTAGCGCGATACCCACACTACTATTTCCCTGCAAGTTTGTTTTGCTTTTATCGATGTGCTTGTAGCCAATTTAACAAATCATCAGTTGCGGTAAAATCTAATAAAGCTTCGCCAAGTGCTTCTAAATCTTCCAGTGAAAGAGCTTGTACTTCCTTTGTAACCTCTTCGGGTAACTCTCCTACTCGTTTTTGTAGTTGCCGCAAAATTATATTCTGTCCCTGTTCTTGTTTTCCACGCTCGTAGCCAATGCGCTCGCCTGTGGTAATGTAACTCATACTACGCTCCTGTTCAAACTGCTTAAAATCTTGCCAAAACTCCGCTTCTAATGCTTCTGGTAAAATCATAACCCAATCTATGAAGCGGTAAAGGTTACGAATATCTTTTTCTTGTAAACCTAGTTCATACAATCGGCGAATTAAGCTAAATTTCCAGGTTTTACGTTCTTCAATTTTTTTAGTCGTTTGTTGTGTCTTCAAATGTACCATTACCACTGTTGCAAATGGATTATCGCTAGCTTCTAATTCCGTCCATCGATTTTGATAATCCAACAGCTTGACGGTTCCAAATTTAAAATTCAAGCTCGTATCTGGATAATTAAAAGTGGGATGCACCCCTTTCTCTACGATTGCTCAGTTACCCCTTTTATGTAGGTACGCAAAAATATTTATATAATTGCGAAAGCCCCAAACCGCAAGCGAATTGCTTCTCTTCTCCTGTCGGAGACGCCAAGGGCGAACGAGACGCTCCGCGAACGTTCCTCTCTACGAGACGCTACGCGAACGCAATGACAAATGTATATTTAATTTTGCACAACTACTTAAATTATTTATAAATGAGGAAAAAAGACGGCATCAAGAGTATCAAAATACAATTGAATCTCGAAAATCTCTAAATGAGCTAGTTGATATTACTTTAGAAACTTGGCTAAAAAGGCTATAAAGAAAGTAACACTCACGTCCCTAGTAATATGTAGGCTTTGATAAGGAGTAAAAAGTATGTCTATGTCTTGGCAAGAATTACGCAAAGAAGCATATAGCTTATCGGTGAGTGACAGATTAGCCTTAGTAGAAGCAATTATTCGATCGCTTCAAAATGAACTCAGACCCCGACGAGCATTCCCAGAAGGATTAGTAAATGAGATGATTGGGCTAGCGAAAACAGATGCCCCATCCCCAACTGATGCTGAAGTTGAGGGTATGTTAGAAGAACGCTTGGAGGAAAAATACCTGAAATGAGGGTATTGTTGGACACCAACATTATAAGGAACGAGGCTGAAAACTCCGGAGAAACAGAAACGTAGTTTCGTATTTCGTGCTTCTCCCAAAGGGAGACGCTGCGCGAACAGACCGGAGATGAAAGCCAGTAGCTTTCCTTAATCCTGCATTCATGCTTTCTGTTGCTCAATATACTTCTTTACCGTCTCTGTGCAAATGTTGCCTGCCGTAGAAACAAAATAGCTAGGAGTCCACATAGTCGGTAATTTGTTTTTTAAGTCGGGGAATTCCTGTCTTAAATGATGCGACGCACGACCCTTTACTAATCTAATTATTTTACTTGGATCGTCAGATGGCTTGGC
>CASBQC010000033.1 GCA_949127805.1 Nostocales cyanobacterium PMM_0081 | reverse complement strand
CCCTTATCCCCCTTATCCCCCTTGTCCCCTTTGTCTCCTATCCCTCTACCCCGTTGAGCTGACAATATCTACCTCTTACTTTTATCCTTTAGCCTTCATACTTCACACTTGTTGTACTAGTCATTTCAAACAATTGTTGGGCATTCTTTCCCAAAAAAGCATCAAAAAGCTCTTGCTTACCTGGTTCCACTTCTACCATGTAACGTTCGGCAATTTCATAATAAGCGTAAGTCCAGGGAATTTGGATTTCGGCATTAGTTACATCATCTAATACAGGTATTATTTCAATAACTGCTTCTGTCGCAGTTTGCCGCAAACCGATGGCAATATCCCCCTCAATCTCAGCTTTCATTGGTACACCCAATTTAGCCAAACCACGAGCGGTAGTATCAATATCTGGGTATTCTGGCGTATTTTGGCGGTTCACATATCCTGTAAAATGGTTAACAGCATAACCGTGTAACAAGACCCAAGCACCATATTGTGTAACAGCGTTCACTTTTTCCACAATAGAACGTTTGGGAGGTTGCCAAGGACGGGTAAAGATTTTTTGCAATTGTTTGACAACGCGTTGTGTATCGTTGCCAAATGTGTTAATAATTGCTGAATAATTAAGTAAATTGTCACCAGCTACAGTTTGCTGGATAAGTTGAGCGATCGCTTGTGGCAATTCATCCACAACCAACTCGCTAATAAACAACTTGGGTAAATCTAATTCCTCTTGCTGTGGATGACGATAGTGACGTGCATAAAGATGAGTTTCACTAAAAGTGTACTCCCCCACAGCCTCGTAACCTAAAGCTTCCGCTAATTGCCCCAAGTAGTCAATTCCCAAGTTAATCTTACCCTGGGGACTATCCACAGTTGTACGCAAAGACCGAAAAGCAATATGGTCATTAGCAATACTACCACCAGCGGCAGTTATCATTTCTTGGTATGTGCGAGCAGAACTTACTCTAGCGCTGTATTCTTGCCAAAGCAATTCCCAAAGGTGACGAGTAATTTCAGGTGTCATAAGTCAATGTTGGAATAATTTTACGCTAAATACAATTTTGCGTAAAAGCGTAGCATTTTTAATTGCGTTCCTATTCTCAGCGTACCTTTGCGCTTACCTCTGCGCTCCTCTGCGTTTAAATCTTAACCCTCAATTTGACGCGAGACTTAAAGCATTTCAACTAATACATCAGAGATAATATCTAAAGCTATTTTAATTTGTTCGCTGTCGATAACTAAAGGCGGACAAAATCTAATTGCGGCTTTACCGCAACCAAGTAATAATAAACCACGTAAAAAAGCTTCTTGGAGAATGCGATCGCGTAATTCTCTATCTAAACCTTGCTCTTCATCTAACAAATCCACCGCTACCATCAAACCTTTACCCCGTGGTAAAGACATTCTCGGAAATCTTTCATGCAACCGCATTAATCCAGCTTGCAATAATTCTCCCATATTCACGGCATTTTCCATCAACCCGTTTTCCAGCAGTTGCAAAGTGACAATTCCTGCCGCACAAGCAACCGGATTCCCCCCAAACGTGGTAGCGTGAGAACCAGGTTCCCAAGTCATAATTTCTGGACGTGAGAGAATTGCACCCAAAGGTAAACCGCTAGCGATACCTTTTGCCATAGTTATGATATCCGGCATTACACCCCAATGCTCAATGGCAAACAACCGACCGGTGCGTCCCATCCCCGATTGCACTTCATCGACTATCATGAGAATGCCGTAGCGATCGCATATATCGCGAATTCTCTGTAAAAATCCATCTTCAGGTACAATGTAACCACCTTCACCTTGAATTGCTTCAACGACTATTGACGCCACCTCATTTGGTGGTAATATAGTTGAAAATAAATCATTCTCTAAATAATCCACACTGGCGTGAGTACCATAAGGTATGTGTGTGATTCCGGGAAGCAAAGCACCAAAATTTGCTCTTTGCACAGTTTTAGAAGCAGTTAAAGACATCGCTCCATAGGTGCGTCCGTGAAATGCTCCCAAAAAAGCCACGATTGAGGAACGTTTGGTGTAATATCGAGCGAGTTTGATTGCTCCTTCGTTTGATTCCGCCCCAGAGTTGCTAAAAAACACCTTTGCACCGTTTGGGAAAGGAGCGCGATCGCACAATTTCTCTGCTAATTCTACCATCGGTTCGTAGTAGAAATCAGTTCCCGACATGTGGATTAAATTAGCAGCTTGTGCTTGAATAGCTGCGACAACTTGAGGGTGTGCGTGTCCGGTGGCAGTGACAGCAATTCCCGCAGTCATATCTAGAAAGATATTACCATCAACATCTTCGAGCATACAACCTTCACCCCTCGCCACAACTAAGGGATAGTCGCGAGTGTAAGAAGGAGAAGTGACTGCGCGATCGCGTTTGACAATAGCTTCAGCACGAGGTCCTGGTAAAGATGTTATCAAACGGGGTGCGCGAGGTAAACCCAGATTAACGGGGATACTTAACATTATTTATTTAGAGTTTTTTAAGATTACCTACGATTAAACCCTGAGGCGAAATTTTTTATTGTAGCGATTTATTCCATTTTGAAAGACACCAGTTTAACTCATCGGCAGTTGGACACAAAAGCTAGGGCGATCGCGCTTGAGTATAATAAACTTGGCAGAACTTTACTTCCTACGTCCCGTTCAGAAACAACCTATGACCTACACCCCATCCAAACTACTTAGCTTTGAGGAGTTTATTGCCCAATATGGGGATAACACACGGTATGAACTCATTGACGGAGAACTTAGAGAGATGGAACCTACTGGTCCACATGAAGGGGTTGCGGGGAGTATTGCTGGTAGAATTTATGTCGAAATTTTTCGTGCTAATTTCAATTGGTTGGTTCCAAAAACTTGTTTGATAAAACCCTTATACGCTGAAGCCACAGCACTGCGTCCTGATGTCATTGTTTTAGATAAAGCAGAACTTAGTACTGAACCCCTTTGGCAAAAAGAACCAGTGATTTGTAAAGCTAATACCATTCAGCTTGTTGCGGAAGTGGTCAGCACTAATTGGCAAGATGATTATGCCAGAAAAGTGGAAGAATACGCTTTTTTGAATATCCCAGAATATTGGATTGTGGACTTTCGCGGTTTGGGGGGTTTGCAATTTATCGGCAATCCCAAGCAACCTACTTTTACCATTTGCCAGTTAGTTAATGGGGTGTACCAGCAGCAACAGTATCGCTTGGGAGAGTCGATTTATTCTTTCTTGTTTCCAAATTTACAATTGCGACTCGACGACATTATGCCGACCTGAAACTCACGTTACGTAGAGACGCGATAAATCGCCGTCTTTACAAAGATTTCGGGTAACGCATAATTATTTTATGGAGATGTCTAATAAGTATTGTCGGGTGCGTTACAAACTTTGTTCTAACGCACCAAAGCCTTACAGCAGTTTTCATGTATTTCAACCACATCTGTCGTAGGGGCACAGCATTGCTGTGCCCTTACCGCGTGGTCTATTTACCTGAAAATAGCCTTAATAATGGTGCTGTACTCAAAGCAGCTACACAACAGACCCTAAAGCGGGATTAGTACTATATTATTTGTTAATAGTTATTTAAAATTTGAATTTATCTCGCATTGTATTTATGATTATTTGAATATAAACCAGGTAAAACTGTGAGCATCGATAACATTTGCAAAATATTAGCTGAAAAATATCCACGGGATTTTGCCCGATGGCTTTTAACAGTCGAATCGCTAAATATTAAAGTATTAAAAACAGAATTGAGTATAGAACCTATACGTGCAGACTCCGTTACATTTCTGCAAATAGAAAGTAGAATTTTACATATTGAATTTCAGACCTTAACCAAATCTAATCCCCCAGTTCCCTTTCGGATGTTGGATTACTTTGTCAGGCTAGTGCGACAATACGATGTCCCTGTAACGCAAGTCGTTATTTTCTTACAGGAAACAAGTAATGAAATTGCTTTTACCGAAGAATATGTAAATGAGATGACATCTCATCGCTATCGAGTGGTACGAATGTGGGAGCAAGATTCCGCGATATTTCTCAATAACATTGCATTATTACCTCTAGCACCCTTAACAAAAACAGATTCACCTCAACAGCTACTGTCGCAAGTTGCCCAGAGTGTTGCTAAAATTTCTAATAAGGACACGAGGCAGGATATCGCAACCTATACAGAGATTTTAGCAGGTTTAAAATTCAAGAAAGATTTAATTCGTCAATTTTTAAGCGAGGATATTATGCAAGAGTCAGTAATTTATCAAGATATATTGCAGAAAGGAGAACAAAGAGAAGCACTTAGATTTTGTATGTTTTTACTTAGCGATCGCTTTGGGGAAATTGATTCGTCAGTTATTGAACAAGTTCAAACATTAAAAAAGGAACAGTTAGAAGCTTTAGGTAGAGCTATTCTCAAAATTTCATCCATAGATGATTTAATGGCTTGGTTAGAGCAGAATCAAAGCAATTAACTGTTAAATTAATTTGAAGATTCTAACCTCGTCTTTTATACCAGATGTCTATTGTTTGCAAACGATTGGTTTCAGTGCGTTTAAACGCACTTAGGCTATGAGCTAGTAATTTATTTCAGGACGGGTAAGCACGGTAGAAGTAATTATAGCAATTCCTTCTGCGTTGTTAACCGTCAGCCAGGGACTATAAGTCCCTGTCTAATAGCTAAAGTCCTCTGAAAGAGGACTATTTGAGAATATTTTATTGAGGTTACAGCTCTTTTCAGGTAAATAGACCACGCGGTAAGGGCACAGCAATGCTGTGCCCCTACGACAGATGTGGTTCAAATACATGAAAACTGCTGTAAATTAGTTAATGTAGCAGTATTATTCCCGATTATCAATCTGTGCGCGTTGCAAACTACCGGAAAAGTCAACATACACACTTTTCCATTCTGTAAATACGTCTAAAGCAGTAGTTCCAGCTTCGCGGTGTCCGTTGCCGGTTTGTTTCACCCCCCCAAAAGGTAAATGTACTTCTGCACCGATTGTGGGACCGTTAATATAAGTTATTCCGGCTTCGATGTCGCGCATAGCAGTAAAAGCGCGATTGATGTCGCGGGTGTAAACTGAAGAAGAAAGACCGTAATTGGTATTGTTGAGGATTGCGATCGCTTCCTCAAAAGAACTAACTTCAATTAATGCCACAACTGGTCCAAATATCTCTTCCCGTGCAACTCGCATTTTTTGAGTTACATTATCCAGAATAGTTGGTTGAAAGAAGTAACCATTTTTCAGTTCTCCTTCCCTAGCAATTTCCCCACCAATTAAGACCTTTGCACCTTCCTGACGTGCAATATCCAAATACTTGCTTACCCGTTGAAGTTGACTTTCATTAATTATCGGACCAATATCAGTATCCGCATCAATGGGAGAACCCAAGCGCAACTTACTTGTGCGCTCCTTCAACATCGTGGTAAACTTGTCTTTAATATCGCAATGTAAAATTAACCGACTTGTAGCCGTACAACGTTGACCAGCCGTGCCGAATGCACCCCAGATTGCCCCATCTAACGCTAATTCTAAGTCTGCATCCTCCATCACCACCTGAGCATTTTTCCCCCCCATTTCCAGACACACACGCTTGTGAGTGCGTCCGCAAGTTGCCCCAACAAAAGCGCCGGTTTCCGAAGAACCGGTAAAGGAAACTAAATCAACATCAGGATGTTCAACTAAAGCTTTCCCAGCTTCTTCCCCCAATCCATGCACCAAGTTAACCACACCGGGAGGTAAACCAGCTTCTGCAAAAATCTCAATTAACTTAGTTGCACAAGCGGGAGTATCTTCTGCCGGTTTAAGGATAACAGTATTACCACAAACTAATGCCGGCATAGCTTTCCAACAAGGAATCGCAACCGGAAAATTCCAAGGAGTAATTAAAGCACAAACTCCTATCGGCATCCGCATCGTCATCGCGAATTTATTCGGCATTTCCGAAGGTGTCGTTTGCCCGAACATTCGTCGTCCTTCCCCAGCGCTGTAAAAAGCACAATCTACACCTTCTTGCACCTCTCCCCGTGCTTCGGTTATCGCTTTACCCATCTCCCGACTGATTAACTGTGCCAATTCCTCTTTATGTTGAAGTAACAATTCCCCAACGCGAAAAATATATTCGGCTCTAGCCGGTGCGGGAACTAGTCGCCAACTGCGGTAAGCTTTACGAGCAGATGCGATCGCTACATCCACATCTGCTGAATCAGAACGGGGAAAAGTCGCTATAACTTCCTCATTCTTAGTTGGGTTGCGACTTTCTAACGTCTGTGTAGCACTCAACCATTGACCATCAATGTAATTGCAGCAACTTAGCGAAGTAGTCATAACGCAGCTTTTTGTATTAAGTTTCCCTTATTTATTAATTGTCGTCAAGCAAAACTCCGCGAACCCTTTGCGTAAACCTCCGCGTTCCTTTGCGTTTAAATCTTTTCAATCCTCATCAACCGCTGAAGTGTTGCTTCCATAATCGCAGTCGTTTGACCTGTTACCGTAAACACCAAAGCTTCCCGATATACACGCTGTGCCGGATGATGCATATAATTAGCGGCTCCACTAGAAACGGTAACGGCTGCGTGAGCGATTCTGGTTGCTAAGTCAATTGCCCAAGCTCGAAGAAGCAAGCGTTCTGCTGTGACTATCGATTTTTGTTGCGCTTCTCTAATAATAGTCCGACACTTAGTCAACTCTTCTAACAGAGACTCAAAAGCATCCTGAATAAAAGGTAGTGATTTACTCTCTTTAGCTGCGTCAATAATATCTAAACCTGCAAAAGCACATCCTGTTGCTAAAAAAGTTGCCCGCAAAATGTTGTTTTTATCGTTTTCGTGAATCCATCCGGGTGGTTTAATAAAAACTACGCGCTCTTGGGGTAAGAACCAGCGAGTTAAAGTTGCAGATACGGTATTGCTTGATGTCATTGCTGCGAGTAGCGCTGGGGTGGTAAATGTGATTTCACCTCCAGCTTTTTGAGATGTCTGCACAAAAGGGACGATACCAAAAACTGCGCTACCATCAGGTAATGTCCCAGCGACGATAAAATGTTGAAATAAACCCCAACCAGTTACCCAAGGTACAACACCATCTAACTGATATCCTCCCGCTACAGGTACGGCTAATGTTAGGGGTTCACCTTGTCGTCGCAACCCAGAGAAACCGACTCCAATTAAAACTTCACCGTTGCCCATCCGCTTCAGGTATGCTTGTTGTAATGCAGAGTTATCACTCGTCATCAGCATGGCTGCCGCGCTTTGATGTTGGGTTTGTACAAAAGCTAAAGTACCAGAATATCTGGCTATTAATTCTTGAAAGTCACCAAAAGACGCTTCAGTGAGTTGTTTGTCACTCCGTAGCGCTAGTAAATTTAACTTTCCCAAACCTTGGAGTGCTTGATATAGAGCTTGTGGGTTGCTGTCTATTTCGTTAGCTTTGGGGGCAACTTCCTCAAGTAAGAAGGAATTGGTAATATCTAGGATAGAGCAATACAGCATTTTTTTCAACGCAGAGGGACGCTGAGGTAAGCGCAGAGTAACGCAAAGTGTTTGTTAGAAATTGTACAGGATACTTGATTGCAGGGACAATTTGATTAATGCGATCGCCTCACTTTATCATAGAATACAGAAGTTTCGCTCCATAGGTATTGACATTTTCCGGTTTTGTGGCTAATAAAGTATCTGCACCACGTACCCAAATTACTTTGCTAGTTGTAACTTCCCACTCTCACACACCTATCTGCGTCGCATCTGCCTATCTTTGGTGAGAAAAATTCCTTTCTTTAATTTAAATCAGTGGAAAACTACGCTATGGAAGCAGAAAAACTGGATCGTTTTCAAGAGTACGGTGAATCGATTCTCCGGAAGATAGACTCTGTACCCCAGCAGCCTTCAAAACAAGAAGATTGGGTTCCAGCTAGCCTAGATGAGTGTCTGATTCACCTCCGGGAAGCTGCTGATAAAACTGTAAAACTTGCTACATCATCTGTAAAAATCGGTGTGATGGGTGAATTCAGTAGTGGAAAAACTTTGCTTTTAGGCAGTTTGATCGGTTACGCAGACGCTTTACCAATTAGTGAGAACCCGACCACAGGTAATGTTACCGCCATTCACCTGAAACCGCAAGAAAACTTTGCAACTACCGAAGTTGGCAATTTTACTGTCGAGTATTTGACTCACGACGAGGTGAATGAGTGCTTGCGCTTCATGCTGGGGGAAGCAAATCAAAGAACAATAGCAGCGGGATTGTCTTCTGTACCCCAAGAAAAGCTGAAAACATCGAATGATATCCTTAGGTGGTGTGAAGAAGCGTGGAACACCAGTAAAAACTTGGAGTTGCGTTATCTGTTGCGAGAGTTAGTATCGTTTCTTCGCGCTTATAACTCCTATGGTGCGGCTATGTCTGGTAGGCGCTACAATATTGATGCTACCACCGCCCGTGATGGGCTGACCCTAGCCGATCAACCGATGGCAATTCAGACTCTGAATTTTGAAGATTTACCACCAACGCATATTAAATTACCAAATGCACCTCAAAGACTGCCAGCAAAGTTATTACAAAATAGCTTTCCGCTGATTCGTCGTGTAGATATTGAGGTAAAAATATCAAAAGATATTTGGGATCTTTCCGGAAAGAGCGGAACATCAGAGTTTATTTTATTAGATTTTCCGGGATTGGGTGCTGCTAATTCGGGAGTGAGAGATACATTTTTGTCCTTGCGAGAATTGGCAGAAGTGCAGACAATTTTAGTGTTGCTAAATGGCAAATCTCCCGGAAGCGATCGCGCTAATAAAATCTTCACGATGATGCAGCAGCAACGTCCAGGACAAGACCTGAAGGATTTAATTTTAGTAGGTGTAGGACGCTTCGATCAACTACCTTTAGAAAGTGAAGGTGGTGAAAGAGAACTTGATAATTTAGACGAACACAATCCTTTAAAAGAAAGCACCGTTTGCCAAAAGCTCAAAGTTTTGCAAACAACTCTTGAGGGTGCATCAGCATTCACCACCCAAAAAGAGCGAATTCTTCTACTATCACCACTGTTAGGATTAGCTGATTTAGCTAAACGTTCAACTCAAGTAAAAGCAGGTTCAACAGAGTTTTTAGCTAACTTAGATTATCCTGATTATTTAGATCGTTCTAAGCGATTGCAACAAAAATGGGGACATTTAAGCGAACGTTTGTTAGAATCTGATTCACGCAGTCATCTAGGCAGACAATTGAGTTACTTTGCTCAAGATGGCAGTATTAGCAAACTGCGAGAATTGATTCAAACCCACGTAGCTAGTCACGGTTTCAAGCAACTTTATGAAGACACGCGTCGAGCTGCGAATGCTTTGCGTCAACAACAAGATAACCTGAAAAACATATTAGTAGAAATTCAGGAGCAAGGCATACCAATGGCAGAAAGTCAATCTTTTTTGGACTTACGCTTTGCCGTTGAAACTTTAGATAAAACCTACAGAAAATTCCAAAAAGAATTAAGTAAAGAACCACTCAAAGACAAACGAGGAGTTACAGTCAGCGAAGTGGTGAAAGACGAGTTAACCTTTAGAATACTTAATTGGAGTCAGTGGACTTTGCTTTTCAACAAAGCGAGCAATGGCATGATATCACTAACAGAATCAAAAGGTGCAGCCGGGAAATTATTTGATAGAGGAAATAAAATTAATAGTTCCCTCCCTACCAAAAGCGATGATTTTTATCCGGCATTTGAAAAGACAATTAAAGAACTAGAAGAATTTGCACGCGATCGCCTGAGTCAAGCTGTTGTAGACTCATTAAGTAAGTTATCAAATCAAATAGCCAAAGAACGCGATCGCTTGCGAGAAATTCTCCATCCCGAACAAGAACAAGACATTCAAGAAAAATTTGGTAATGAAGAAGCAGATTTATTTTACAAACTGCTTTTAGGATGCGATCCCAATCAATGGAAAGAAGCTATAATTTCCGAAGTCAGTAGCAAAGATAAAACCAGCGTCCCCGCTAACATGTTTCCCCTAGCGCGTCAAGACGATAAACACAACATCGGACAAATCTTTGATTGGGCACCAGAAAGAAGTCAAAATAACCCTAGAACCGGTAATCACCAACTTTTAGTGCTGCGACTGCGAGATGAAATTATTGCTAGTGCTAGTCTACATCTTGTGCAGTATGTCAGTGAAGTGAATCAGCAAGTTAATGCCGAACTAGAAGGAATTTTGGATCAGATTGTTCCTTGTCTGCAAAATCTTTCTAAAAAGGAAGCGTTGTTAAGATATATTGCGGCGGAAGAATCGCAAATCAATGCGGAAATTCCTACTTGGTTGCAGATTATTTTAGATATTGCTACCTTTGAAGGCAATTCGATTTGATTGGTTAAAATTAATTTTTAACTCTTAATCCAAACTCCCTACAAACATGAACCTTTTCCAACCCAACAATAATAACGTCAAAGAATTTACCGAATTATTAACAATGAATTTTGAACAACTTAACAACAAAACCGAGAAACCAAAAAAAAGATTTCCCGGATGGTTTGCGATAGATTTTGGCACATCAAATTCTACAGTTACATTATTCGACCCAATTGAAGTTCCTATAGCCGAAATTCTTCCTAGAGAACAAGAGGTACGTTTGCGCGATCGCATGGCACAATGGTTGAGTTCTCCCGCTGCAATTGCTTTACCAGATATCAGTGCAAGTGATTGGGATAAGTTCATCGCAGAAATTAGCAAAAATCTGGAAATAGAACCAAGTCAGTTAGGTGAAGTTTTTGAAAGTGATAATAAGGAACGATTTTTAGAAGCAATTCGTCAAATTGAATTATGTTTGGGAACTAGCGATCGCTTTCGTCGTGCGGTAAGCAAAAAACTTTACCAAATATATCATGAAGTGTTTCGTGTTCCTACTCTAGAATCGCAAAATCTCATCCCAGTAGTGTTAGATATTGACCGTCGAGATACGGAGATTCCTAGCGAGTTAGAAATTTCTAGTTTGACTGCTTTAAAACTGAACATGGGTAGAGAAGCAAGAGACAACAGAAAAAAGGCGATCGCTCAAGGAACTAGCGGTTCTTTGAAGGAAATTATTAGCAAGTTTCATCATTCACCCAAAAGATATTTCGGTCAAGAGCGGTCTTTTGGTGTTATTCTAGATGGTGAAGAAACTACAATTACTGTTAATCAGTTAATTCAAGCTGCTTGGGGTCATCTTGTTGAGTTAACTGAAGATTATCGGCAACGTGCACGACGCAAATTTTCGGAAGGTGATTTGTTGACGGCAGTTGTGACTTATCCAACTGTTGCCCCACCAGTTATTCGCAAGGAAATTAAAGAACTTGTAGAACAACTTGGTATTGACGATGTGCAAACAGCTTATGATGAAGCTGTTTCTGTGGCAATATTCTTTTTGTGGCGAGAATTTGGTGGTAATTTGAATATTGGGATTGAATCTTTCAAAACTCGCTGTCATCAAGAAAAAAATAAATGGTCGCAAAATGTGCTTGTTTTAGATATTGGTGGGGGAACAACTGATTTAGCTTTAATTGAATTAACTTTAGAAGATAAAACTCCCTTTTTTGCCGATAATGAAGATAGAGGACTTGGAGGACGCTACTATAGACTTACTCCCAAGCTGTTAGGTTCATCTGGTCATTTGCAATTAGGTGGAGAGTTAATTACACTGCGAATATTTCGGCTTTTAAAAGTAGCGATCGCTGATTCTTTGCTAACTGCAATTACTCTCGGTGCTTTAGAAAGTGATAAATTAGAAGATTTAATTAATTCTGAATTAAACGAGCGCTTTTTAGAACAAGGAAAATTTAAAAGCGGCAGTCTTTTGAAATGTGTAGACAAAGAAAATCCTGAAGGTGACGCAGCTTACAAAGATGCTTTAGATACTGCGGAAAAAGTGTTACCTACTCGTTGGCAACAAGCACCTCAACGCTTACAAACATTTTACGCGCTTTGGGAACTTGCAGAAGCTGCCAAACTCAAATTAGGACAAAAGTCACCAGCAGATGGTTCTACTTTAACCTTCACTGTTTCTGAACAACAAATCTCGGAATTATTAACTCAAAGTAGCATTAAATTCAACATTCAAAATGCTCATAACATTAACGTCACCTTAGACAGTCAACAATTTGAAAGAACCGCAGCTACAGCAATTAAAGAAGCAATTGGTATCGCTAAAGGATTGATGGAAAGTCGCTTGCTAAGTAGCGGACAAAAAGTTGATTGGTTAATTCTATCTGGTAAAACTTGCAATCTTGATTTAGTCCAGCAAGAAATTTACCAGGAATTTAGTAAATCACAATATTTTGTCTGGAATCCAGAGCGAATTACCTTTGTTTTAGAGTTTACCAAATTAGCTACCTCTGCCGGTGCTTGCTACGCTGAAAAATTGCGAAGACTCAGATTCGATCCAGAAGAATCTAAAGGATTGCTGCGAAAGGGAGCAAATCAATTAGAAATAGATGTCAAAAATTTATTTTATTATTTACCCTGCAACTTCAAACGCAAAACTCAAAGCAACGAATTGCTAGCAATCTTTCAAGCAGGACAAGAACTTTATCAATTAGCTGATAGGGAATCTGTAGCGAAAGTTCGCACTAATTGGCAAGGGATACAATTAAGCAACATCATCTATCGTCAAGATTACGAAGATGGAGATTTGCGGCTTTGGGGTAGCTTTGATGGCAAAACTTTGATGGAGAAATTGAAGATAGAAGAAGCAGAATTTCTGAAGAAAATTAAAGTTCAATTTGAAATTGACCAAACACTACAATTTAACGTGTTACTTTGTCGAGGAAATCCGCATTATTTAATTGATGTTCCTGGTATTGATGTCGGAATAGCAATATTAGCGCACTTCCCTGCTGCCGAAAGCTCAAAGCTATTTTCTGATGGTAAATTGAATTGGAATATTGCCATTGAGCGTCCTAATAAAAAGCTGAATAATGGTGATATTGCTGTCAATGTTATCGAGTCAGCAACAGTCGATCAACCAGATGCTTATCATTTGGTATTTGTGGCAGAAAGTGATGATAGTAAATCTCTCAAAGAATTTCGTTATATACGCGATCGCTTACAAGAAACAGGAACCGGTTTAATTAGTAAACCCTTACCTCCCTTTCCTCAAAACAATCAGCACACCTTCTATATTTATCAAACAGATCCCCAAACAAATACCAAAAAATGGATAAGAATTGGCTCACTCAGCAAACCAGAAATAACAACAGATTATCCTTGTCAATATCATGTCACACTTGATGAGAAAGGCATTCTCCGGATGCACGCAGGTGAAGTACCTTACTGGACATCAACAAATGAAGAATGTCTCAAGCAAGAAGGATGTGTTTTTCGCGCTGAATTAGAATTACAACCGAACGAAGTTGATAAAGAACGCGATCCATTTTGCGGCATTCATTAATAGTGAGGAGTTAGGAGTGATATATGATGTAGAGACGTAGCAATGCTACGTCTCTACAGATTTAGGATTGGATTTTTTATTAATGTCAATTAAACGGACATGATATGAGGAGTGAGGAGTTATGCAGCACTTACGCCGACTTTTAGAAATAGAAAACTCAGAATTAGCCCGGTTATTACGGTTTAGTCTTTACGGACTAGAAACATCTTTGAAAAAAGCTCAAGCAGAATTCTCTGACGATCCAGGAGCGAAAATATGCGACGAAGTGCTGCAAGAACTTTGTCATCTTTTACAACCTTCAACCGTTGCACCTTTAAATAATATCACGTCCACAAATGAGTTAAAACTAACACGCTTGCGGGATGAATTTAATGATGACAAAGAGCTAACTTTATATTTAGGAAATTCACCACTTCAAAGCCAGATTGACTCAGATTTGTGGAACGAAATTCAACGAAAGCTGTTAAGAATTCCAGAGGATGTAGCTACATATTGGCGTCAACATGCGTTGAATCTTGCTCAAGAAGCTGGTGCTATTCAGGATAATTCAAATTTATACCAACTTCCTTTTATCCGCGATGAAATTATTTACCCAGGACTCAGCGGTAGTGTCAATGTCCAAGGTTTGCAGTTGTCTCAAAATGAAATTACTCATGGACAAGAATCGAGTGATATGTATCTACTTGCATATATGGTGACTTTGTTGACAAAACTTATCGAAATTGAACCAGATTTACATCATGCTTTAAAAAGTATTTTTAGCTTTGATGTTGTATCTTTGCATTCAAAACCAGAACAGCGAACTCAATATATTGAAACTTTAAGCGATCGCTTTCAACGCATCCAAAAAGCCGAAGAAAACGCATATCCCTTATTAACTCTGCGTGCTTGGATTGATATGGACGAAGCAATACACTCCCTAATCTTCGTTCCTCCAGCCGAACGCTATTCGTGGTGGGGAAAATTGCAACAAGAATCGCGACGCATCCTGAAAAAAGTTGCCGATAAAGCAAACAACGCAGGCTATGATGTGCGAATTCGCCAATTATCCGGACTTTATGCCGATATCTGTGCTTTCACCAAAGATGACCTACAACTAGATTGCGGGGGTACACCCGGAGAAGTGTTAACATGTCTGCGGGTGTATGCGCGAATTAATCAAGAAGAATGTTTAGGACGCGTCATCTTTCGCACATTAAGGTAGGAAGCTTGGGCGACTGGAAGTCGCGGCTACACAGACAAAACCCGCCTACGCGGGTTAAAAAACCTTGATTTTATCTTAGTCCGCGCAGGCGGACTTCGTTTGTGTAGTAGCGACTTCCAGTCGCCCAAAACTTTTCTTTTAATGGTATATCATTTGTAATAGGAATTAACCCTTAGTTAGCAAGATAGCTCTGTCCTAATGAGTTTCATTAACCTGGATCTGGTCTTCAACGCAATTACTAGCATAGCCAACCCTTTAATTAAAGAAAAAATTCTGCGATCGCAGACTGTAATTAAGCTACTCCAGCAATTTAACCTTGACCCAGAGCATCCACCTGCTGATTTTAGTGGTGTTTATGCTTACGCCTTAGTAGAATATGGCGTAGGTAAACCTAAGCCATTGCTCCAATTATTCCTACAAGAAGCAATTAAACAAGCTTTTCGCACAGCATTAGACCACAATAACCCCTCAATTCTCCTTTCTCAAGTTGATGCTTTTCTTGATACTTATACCTTGGGCGATGATATCAGAAGTTTGGGGCTTAATATTAGGCGAGAAGTAGCTGAATTTGCAACGGTATTTATCGAAGTTGCTAAACGCACTCGTACACCTGCTGATGTGTTGATGAACCAGAAAATTGGTTCTCTACATAAAAGGATTGCGAGTATCCAAGAACAACTAGAAAGATTGCCGACGTTGGAAGGAATTCGGACAGAAATAGCAAGGTTGGCAGTAGAGAATTATCCCGCACTACCTGGAGAGACGTTACATGTAACGTCTCTACAAGATGAAAATAAATGTAGAGCGTTCACCGAAGGTGGCAGCTTCTGCATCGCACTTGCCCAACAAATGCGAGGATGGTTTGAAACTTTGGGCTACCGCTTAGAAAAATATGAAATCTGGGCAGAAGAATATTTTGAATGGATTCTCAACATCCCGGTACGTCGCAGTTATGACCGTATTATTATCCGTGGTGTTGCCGGAGAAATTAAACTCAGTGATGTAATGGCGTTGCGTCAGTCAGTTAATGAGCAAAAAACTGATGAAGGCTGGCTAGTAACTACCCGTCGCATTTCCCGCGCAGCAAGGGATGAAGTTAAGAAGGAAGAAAATCATCGCCTTGATTGTTTCACTTTTGACGAACTGATTGACTTAGATGCTGACTTTAGTGGGTATCTCGACTGGTTAGAAGCGGAAATCAAACGCCGAAAAATTGATACTAAATATGTCCCCCTTGCTTGTACTAAAGAAGAAATTGACCCAGTTACCAAGCAGCGAATCGGAGTGAGTCATTACGAAGAAGAAGACGGTTGGATTGATGGGTACATCGACTTGTGGCTTGATGACCCCGCCAAAGAGCATATTTCAATTTTAGGCGAATTTGGTACAGGTAAAACTTGGTTTGTCTTTCACTATGCTTGGACTGCATTGCAACGTTACCGCGATGCTCAAAAACGTGGTGTTGAACGTCCCCGTCTTCCTTTAGTAATTACCCTGCGTGATTTTGCCAAAGCGCTAAATGTAGAGAATGTTTTGGCAGGTTTCTTTTTTACCCAACACAATATCCGCTTAAACAGCGAAGTTTTTGATCAACTTAATCGTATGGGTAAATTGCTGCTAATTTTCGATGGCTTTGACGAAATGGCAGCAAAAGTTGATCGTCAACAGATGATTAACAACTTTTGGGAACTGGCAAAGGTGGTGGTTCCCGGTGCTAAAGTTATCCTTACCTGTCGTACTGAGCATTTTCCAGAAGCGAAAGAAGGAAGGGCACTATTAAATGCAGAACTGCAAGCATCAACGAAAAAATTGACTGGAGAAACTCCACAATTTGAAGTCTTGGAACTGGAGAAATTTAACGATGAGCAAATTCGGCAGGTGCTTTCATACCAAGCTGAAGCAGCCACAGTTGAACAAGTGATGGGCAATCCGCAATTATTAGACTTAGCCCGTCGTCCAGTGATGACTGACTTAATCTTGGAAGCATTGCCAGAGATTGAAGCGGGTAAACCTGTGGATATGTCACGGGTTTATCTGTATGCAGTGCGGCGTAAGATGGAAAGGGATATAAAAGCCGAACGTACTTTTACTTCTTTGGCAGATAAACTCTACTTTTTGTGCGAACTCTCCTGGGAAATGCTGTCTACTGACAAAATGAGCTTGAATTATCGGCTTTTCCCGGAACGCATTCGCCGCTTATTTGGTTCTATCGTTCAGGAAGAGAAGGATTTAGACCACTGGCATTATGACATGATGGCGCAGACAATGCTTGTCCGCAATGCTGATGGTGATTATACTCCAGCACATAGGTCGCTGTTAGAGTTTTTTGTCGCGTATAAATTTGCATCTGAGTTGGGTGTGTTGGCTAGCGATTTTATGGAATTAGCCCAAGCACAGTCAGGTTTGGATAGCAGTGCAACGCCTGTTGATTATACTTGGTCTGGTTATTTTTCGCGTCAGGATGATATTATCGCACCCCTAAAAGCATTTACAAGTGAGTCTTTTGAGAAGTTGAGAGAGAGTTTTGGTAAAGCACCACTCACGAAAGCAGTGATGGATTTACTTTTGCCGATGTTAAGTAATAATGAGTCTCTGATTAGTGTTATTGAAGCGACACGCTTTAGAAGTGAGGATGAGGTTGGTTACATCGGGGGAAATGCAGCAACGTTAGCGGTGAAAGTTGATAAAGGTGCGTTGGAAGGGAGAGATTTAAGTAGTACTTTGATTAAAGCGGCGGATTTTAGTAGTGCAAGTTTGCGAGATGTGAATTTTGTAAATACGAATTTAGCAAATTCTTTTTTTACCAAAACTCTAAGTCAAATTTTTTCAGTTGTATTTAACTCTGATGGGCGACTTTTGGCAACAGCCGATGGTGAAAAAATCCGTTTATGGGAAATTGCTGATAAGCGTCAGCTTCGTGATTTTCAAGAACATCAAAATCTTATATGTTCAATAGCCTTTAGCCCAGACAATAAACTTCTTGCCAGTGGGAGTGCTGACTGCACAGTAAAGCTATGGGATGTCAGTACAGGTCGATGCTTACAAACTTTACTTGGTCACACCGCTACAGTTAGATCAATAGCTTTTAGCCCAGATAATCGAGTTATTGCTAGTGGAAGTGAAGACCAAACAGTGAAGTTCTGGGACATCAAGACTGGCAAGTGTTTGATGTCCATTTTGGTACAAGAAAGTCTTGTCAGATCGATTGCATTTAGCCCCGATGGTGAAATTCTTGCTTTTACCAGTAGTAACTATACTATTAATTTATGGAATACACGTTTATCTGAGAGCCAAAAAATTCTACAAGGACATACCAACTCTATAAAATCGATCGTTTTTAGCCCTAATGGAAAAATTCTTGCCAGTGGAGGTCATGACCACACAATCAGACTATGGGATACAAATACTGGTGAGTGTCTTAAAACTTTTGAGAAAGGTAAAAGTGTAGTTAACTCGGTAGCATTTCAGGCTAACAGTCAAATTCTTGCCAGTAGCTTTACTAATCACAGTATAAAACTTTGGGATACAAATACTGGTGAATGCCTGAGAACTTTACAAGGTCATAGTAATTGGGTACAGTCAGTTACTTTTAGTCCTGATAGTCAAACTCTTGCAAGTGGTAGCCAAGACCATGCGGCAAAACTTTGGGATATAAACACAGGTGAATGCCTTTACACTTTTCAAGGATACGCTAACTGGTTAAAGTCAGTTGCGTTTCATCCTAATGGACAACTTGTTGCTAGTGGCGGTCAAGACCATATAGTCAGACTGTGGAATATTACAACAGGTGAATGTATCAAAGAGTTACAGGGACACATTCATTGGATACTATATTTAGTTTTTAGCCCTGATGGTCAAATTCTCGCCAGTGGGAGCAGTGACTTCACAGTTAGACTATGGAATATCCACACAGGACAATGTACGAAAATTTTACGAGGGGATACAGAAAAAGTATATTCGATAGCATTTAGCCCTGATGGACTTAAACTCGCTATTGCTTTTGGTAAGACTATACACCTATGGGATACTGATATAGAACAATATACTAATACAATAAAAGCGCATACAGCCTCAATAGAAAACATCGCTTTTAGTTCTGACGGTCAATTTCTTTCCAGTGCTAGTTATGACGATACTGTAAAAATTTGGGATATTTCTACAAGTAAATGTCTTAGAGTTTTGACAGGTCAGAAAAACTGGTTAAGATCGAACGCTTTTAGTCTTGATACAACAGTTTTTGTTAGCTGTAGCGATGATTATATAGGAAGGCTTTGGAGTATTTCTACTGGTCAATGCTTAATGACTTTTGAGGAACATAGTGGTCAAATCAAGACATTTGCTTTCAGTTGTGATGGTCAGATTATTGCTAGTGGAAGCGATGATTTAACAATAAAGCTGTGGAATATACACACAGGTAAATGCTTAATGACATTGCAGGGACATACGAGAACAATATCATCAATTAGTTTTAGTCCTGATAGTAAAATTATGGTTAGTTGTAGTGAAGATGGAACAATCAAACTTTGGGATATTGAAACTGGCGAGTGTCTGAAAACCCTGAGAAGCGATCGCCCTTATGAACGCATGAATATCACAGGCGTTAAAGGCTTAACAGAAGCCGAAATTGCTACACTTAAAGCACTAGGCGCAATGGAAGATGGAGACTAGAAGATGAATACCGTTCAATTAATAACTAACGGCGATCGCCAAACAGTTATTTTACCCAAAGAATTCCAGCTTGAAGGCTCGGAAGTTTACATAAAAAAAATAGGTAATGCTATTGTTTTAATTTCCAAAGAAAATCCTTGGCAAACATTATTTGATAGCTTAAATCTCTTCTCTGACGATTTTATGTCAACCAGAGAACAACCTGAAATGGAGAAAAGAGAAGATTTGACACGTCTTTAATATGCGATCGCAAATGATATGCAAGCGATGTTGAGGCGATCGCACCACCTATCCCTTTACACTCATACAGTAAGAGCGATCGCCTACGACGGGACATAGCCCATCGCATTGTTAATTTTGACACCTCTAGTAACAAGCACGATTACGCAACTTGATAAACTGTTGGCTGTGGAAGCGGTTCATTTGTGGCTTCGTAAGCCATAATTAGGGATTCTAACGCTTCAATACCGTTTGCCACAGCCTCCTCATAAGTATCGCCATGAGTGCGCCAACGCTGTCCAGTAAAATCAGGAAATCCAACTAAGAAGCAGTTGTCTTCAAGAGACCATTGAATTAACATTTGATACTTAAATTTACTCATCTTCCTGCTTCTCCTGCTGTTGTTTCTCCTCTACCTCATTTATAGCTTGTTGCACATCCTTTTCTTGGTAGGGTTTAGCATCCGAACTATCTCTCCCTGAAACCGTTAGCTTTCCAGCATATAAGGGATGTATCCAGTTAGTGTGGCTTCCTTTTCCTGGGAGTTTAGTAAAACCTACTTGGCGTAACCATTGTTTTAACTCCCTAATTTTCTTAGGCATTATTTAGATCGACTATCAACCACAGTATATTAACTTCAGTATGCGATCGCAGACGATATGCAAGCGATGTTGAGGCGATCGCATCACCTATCCCTTTACACTCATACAATAAGAGCGATCGCCCTTATGAACGCATGAATATCACAGGCGTTAAAGGCTTAACCGAAGCTGAAAAAGCCACACTTAAAGCATTAGGTGCAGTGGAAGATGGGGAAATGTAAAATTAAAAAACATTAAATTATGGCAGAGGTAATAAAGTTCTAAGCATAGTAATTACCTCAACAGTTATTTCGGGTGGTGCTTTACAAAGAAACTCTGCATTTCTTTCCCGCCAATCAAATGATTTTACTTGATCTGCCAATACCACCCCTGATACTGGTAAACCCTCTGGAATTGCTACCTCAAAAGGATATCCCTTAACTTTTGTAGTGATGGGACATACTAAAGTTAATCCGACTCGGCGATTATATTTAAATGGTGAAACTATTATTGCAGGTCGCCTACCTGCTTGTTCGCGTCCAACTTGAGGGGTAAAATCTATCCAAACAATATCCCCCTGTTTAGGAATGTACACTGGTAAATCAGAAGATTTCACGACCTACTGGTTCTCCGCTATCAATTTCGCCATGCAAATTATCTGTTGTTACTTGCAATAGTAACTCGTCAAGGTCATATACTTGCTCACGAAATTGGGGCAGACTATTTGTAATACTTTGCACCGCCAAAGATTCTACTGATTCACCAGTTAACTCAGCCAACCGACGCAATTTCTCCAGTAGCGATTCTGATATTTCAAGGGTTAGCTTTTGCGTAGACATTTTTACTTGTTTTAGTGATACAAAGCTATTTTTATAGATATGAGGTAATTAACCCTCTTTAATATGATATCACAGGCGTTAAAGGCTTAAGAGATTTTTTAAATTAATTGCTGCTTCTTCAACACTAATTTTTAACACTTTGTTTTACCTAAAATTAAGAAAGTAATCTCCAAATAGTTAGGCGATCGCTCCACCCTTTCCCTTACATTGATATAGTAAAAGCGATCGCATTGCTAATTCTCACTCTCACCGTACATTATTCTGCTTGTTTCCCAATATTACCGCGATTGTGTGGTTCCAAGAGAGACGACATATCAGGACCACCAGGAATAATACCACCAGGATTGAGCGGAAAAAGGTTGCCATAATAGTCTTGCTTCACACTTTCCACATCGCAGGTGTCAGCAATACCTGGAAGCTGATATAAATCACGTAAATAAGCGCCCAAATTATGATAATCTTGAATTCGCCGGCGATTACACTTAAACAAACCGTAATACGCACTATCAAAGCGGAATAATGTTGTAAATAAACGAACATCCGCTAATGTGACGCGATCGCCGCAAAGATATCGACTTGTTGAAAGTCCTGCGTCAATTTCATCCAAAGTGGTGAACAATTCATCACAAACTTGATTGTAAGCTTCTTGAGTTTGGGCAAAACCGCAACGATAAACCCCGTTGTTAACTGAGTGATAAATTTTCTCATTCCACCAATCAATTTTTTCTTTTAATTCCTCTGGGTAAAGATTTAACATCGGATTTTTGGCAAAGTCGTTAAATTCAGAGTTCAGCATGACAATAATCTCTGCACTCTCATTGTTAACGATAGTTTTCGTTTCTTTGTCCCACAACACCGGAACTGTAGAGCGTCCGGTATAATTTTGTGCCGCTAGCTCATACAATTGAGCAAGTGTGCGACAATTTTGTTCTTCTTCGTTAAACACCCAACCACCTTCCATTGGTGAAGGAAAGACGATAGATACTGATATTACCTCTTCAAGTCCCTTAAGCGATCGCACTACCAAAGTTCGATGCGCCCAAGGACAACTCATGCCAACATAAAGATGATACCGTCCTGTTGCTGGTTGATAAGAATTTCCGTCTTCTTTCCCAACAAAACTTCTAAACTGGCTTTTAGGACGAATATACTCTCCCGACTGATTGCGTGGTGCCAGTTTCGACATCATCATATGCCAAAGAGTCGTCCAGACAAACTTTCCCAGCTTAATAATCAGCTTCGGGGGGAGAGATTTACCCTTTTTCTTATTTAAATTTTCGTCTTTCATGTCCATTAAACTGCTAATTTTACTTCTTTATTGTAGTAAGCACTGAAGTGCTTTCTTTAAATCTTTTTTCAGCGTTTCAACGCTTACTACGAAAAGCCGGATGCTTTTACGCAACCGGGCATAAATTAGGTTAAATTAACCTACTGTGCAACTTTGTAAAACATCATCAATTAACCAGCAAAATTTTGCTCTAAGTTAACTTTGACGACTTTGTTCTTTTCTTGCTCGGTTTTCGGCAGTGTCAGATTCAAAATACCATCTTTGTATTCTGCCTTAACGTTAGTGTTTTGAATGCGAGTAGGTAAAGGAATTACGCGCTGAAATTTGCCATATTGGAATTCAGTCACAGTACGACCTTTGTCATCAGTTTTGGTTTCCGATTTGCGCTCACCGCTGATACGAACTGCATTTTCTGTGACTTGCACATCGAAATCGTTCGCGTTCATTCCGGGAACTTCTATTTTCAAAAGAAGCGCATCTGATGTTTCTTGCAACTCAGCAGCGGGAATAACTAATCCTTTTTCAAACACTGCGGAGGGTACTTTTGTATCTGCAAACAAGCGGTTGATTTGACCTTCTAAGGTATTGAGTTCTTGCCAGGGGTTGTAACGAACTAACATATGAGTTTTTGCCTATGAAGGTTGATATTTAAATCTTTGCTTTAATCTCATAGTATTAGTAAATAAAAGATGGCAAATTCGGTTTTTTTCACTTCATTAAGGATGATTACCGAATAGAAATATTAGGCTAATAAAGGTGCGGAAAACTGAAAATTACAGGTTCAGTAAACGCGAAAAAAAGTAGAGACGTTCCGCTGGAACGTCTCTACGACGGTTTCTACCCCAACTAATAGTTAGGGGGTTTCACAAAAAGTAGACACTCATTGGACAGCCTTGTTTACTAGATCCTCGATCCCCCACGACATTTTCGGATGAAGGCTGTCCAATGAGTGTCCTGGTTCAGCCCAAGGAGTTGAAATTGTGATAAATTAAGCAATTCTTCCCTAAGATAGATGTTTGTCGTATATTTTTACTGTAAATCTTTGAAGTAGACCTTATCAGATGGTGCGTGTGGATCTTTGCTAGCGAAGCCGCAATACGCTCCCGGATTGACTTTTCCGTAAGTTTTCAGAAAATTGAGGCAACTAGTGCGATCGCTAAATGTGGCTGTATAAACGACAAATGAACGTTGATCTGACTGATTTGGATAATCTGGTATCCAAAACACTCCTGGCTGACGATAACCCGCTACTTGTAAAGTCTTAATTTGCTCAACCGCAGTTTGCAGATTTGGGAAGGTAGAATCTGCTATAAAATGAAAATAATTAGGCAGATTGGCACTGTTAATAATTGCGGATTCCGATGACGCTATTTGAGAATTTATATTCGCTGATGGTAATGATGCAACGCCTTCTTGTGGTTTTGTCAATAGCGAAGATGTAGCTTCTTTATATGTCGCTCCTTTAGGAGAATTTGTCAACAAAAGACCAATAATTACAGATGCACCCATGACTCCACCTGCAACTAAAATACTGCTGAGAAAAATACTGTTTTGTTTACTACTTTGAACCGCAGACTCGGAAGTAACAGGAATGCTTTCTGAAGGCTGTTGAAAAAAATTAAGTGTCTTTGGTGACAGGGGACTTGTCATAGTCTGCAAGGCATTCAGCATTGCTTTTGCACTGGGAAAGCGTTCCCTGACATCAAACCGAATTGCTTTATCTAATACCGCTGCCAAATTTGGACTGACAATTTGTCGATCCCAAATATTCTCGCCTGTATAGGAGTCTGTTGCCAATTGTTCTGGCATTTTTCCCATCAGTAAATATATAGCAGTTAGTCCCAAACTATACAAGTCACTGGCAAAAACCGGACGTCCTGCTGCTTGTTCATTTGGCATAAACCCTGGTGTACCGACGACGATGGAACTGGTAATATTACCTTCGGAATTTACCACTGTTGCCATCGTTTCTCGCACAGCACCAAAATCAATTAAAACTGGTTTATTATCATTGGAACGCAGAATAATATTGTCTGGCTTAATATCGCGATGGATAATGCCTTTACTATGCACATATTCCAGCACTTCTAACAGACTGATTAAAATTAAGCGTACCTCACTTTCTCTCAGACACCCGTTTTGTTTGACTTTTTGACTCAGGGTTTGTCCGCTAATGCATTCTTGTACTAAGTAAAATTGATCGTCCTCTTGAAAGTATGCGTACAGCGTGGGAATTTGCTTGCTTACTCCTCCCAATTCTTCTAAAATCGCAGCTTCTCTTTGAAATCGTCTTTGAACTAACTGGTGAATATGAGGGTTGTTGGTAACTGGTTTGAGTTGTTTAATTACACAAGTTCTTCCCGAAGGCATTTGCGTATCTTCGGCTAAAAATGTTTCGCAAAATCCACCAGAGCTAAGTACGTTGATAATACGATAGCGATCGCTCAAAAGTGTTTCTTTCATTACTTTTTCTTAACTCAGGTTTGCTTGGAATTACACAATAATGTTTAAATTGCTACAATTGGTTTTTTGTAGTTCGGTTTGAATTAGATTTTTACTTTATTTTATTTTGCCAAGATTCATTTAACTTATAGCCTGACATCTTTGCTTCAATTTATAGTATACCAATAGATAAATATCATAAAATGCTAACTTTATCACTAGCTTAAGTATAGATAAATTTTATATATCTACTTTCTCTGTCCCAAGTCTGATAATTGTTTTTTAATTTACCAAATTTAAATGAAGGAGCAAAAAACAATAAAATCAAAGAGTCCCTTTCCCATCTTGAATTGTTTGTGAGGTTTCACAAACGCTCTTTCACTCATTGGACAGCGCAAGCGAAGTGAAATATTCATGCAGCATCACAGATACTTCTTCGTGGAAGGCTCATTCCTTTTTTGTCCAGGTGAGCGTCCAAGGGAATTTTGGCGAAAAAGCGGCTGTGCAAAAATAAATTAATAAACACAAAGTTTATCAATAGCACCAAACGCTATCCTAGGGTACAAAGAAGATAATAAGATGCTTGTTGCTTGCCCTTTGTGCACTTGGAGTGAGGCAAATAGTCAATTGATATTTTGTCGGAAAAAGATATGAATTGAGAGTGTGATCTATGCCTTTGGAAGGAAATTTAGTAAACTTTATCCGCCGAAATATGCTTTTAATTATCTGCTTTTATTAGACATCGACCTAAATGAAATATGGGTTGCCCGAAATCGTTGTAGAGACGTTCTGCGCCCTACGTCTCTACGTCTTTTGTGGACATGTCTATTATATCTGTCTTTTGCCTGCTGAGGATTTATTTGATAAATCGCCTCAATAAATAATATATAGTTTAGATGATTCTAATTGTATTTATCTACGATAGATTATAAAATAAAATTAAAAATTAGTAAAGCCTGGGTTCATAATTAGTAAAAAAAGTTCAAAACCCAAAAAAAAGTCAAATCAAAGATTATAAAGTTATTTAATTGAGGTTAACTTAATGCTGACGGCAGATGTGGCTATAAGTAGCAGCTACAACCCGCGTATTGTATCACTTTCGATAGCGATCGCCGTTTTAGCCGCATATACTGCTTTGGATTTGGCTGGACGGGTAACAGCAGCCAAAGGATGGGCAAGAACCGCTTGGTTGATTGGTGGTGCGATTGTTATGGGCATCGGTGTCTGGTCGATGCACTTTGTCGGTATGTTGGCATTTAGTCTACCGATACCGATGACATATGACATATGGACGGTGCTGCTGTCAATATTACCTGCAATTATTGCCGGAGGAGGAGCACTTTTTCTGGTGAGTCGCTTAACCTTGAGCTTGTGGCAATTAATTATAGGCGGTATTGTAATGGGTATTGGCATCGCCTTGATGCACTACACCGGCATGTCCGCGATGCGGATGGAAGCAAACACCATGTACGATCCATTGCTGTTTGCAGTTTCAATCGCGATCGCCATCAGCGCTTCAATTGTAGCGTTATCTATCGCCTTTCAACTACGCACGCAAACCAGTACATCTGCGCTGTTAACCAGAATCTTCGGTGCGCTGATTATGGGATTCGGGATCGCCGGGATGCATTACACTGGGATGGCAGCAGCTAACTTCACACCCACCAACCCAAAAGCAATTGCAACCGGGATGATGAAAAATTCCCTCACCTGGTTAGCTGTTAGCATTGCGATCGCCACCTTTGTGATTTTGGGTTTCGCGTTGCTGACTTCATTCGTCGATCAACGATTGACTATTCAAGTAAAGCTTCTAGAAAAGCAAGAAGCAGAAGCGAGACGTTCGCAACTATTTACAGAAATTACCTTGCAAATTAGGCGATCGCTCAAATCCGAAGATGTACTTTACACCACCGTCAACGAAATTCGTCAAGCATTAAAATCAGACCGCGTAGTTATTTATCGCTTTCATCCCGACTGGAGTGGCACCATAGTTGCTGAATCGGTAGCAGAGGGTTGGCTCAAAACCATCGGCAAAACAGTCCGTGAGCCTTTTAGAGAAGATTACATTGCAATGTACACAAATGGTGAAGTTCGATCCACCGACAACATTAAGCAAACAGGTTATACAAATTGCCACTGCCAGATTTTGGAAGACTTTCAAATCAAAGCGAATTTAGTTGCACCGATTATTATTAACAATCAGCTTATCAGCATCTTATGCGTTCACCAATGTTCTCAACCTCGGCATTGGCAAAAGTTTGAAATTGATTTAGTTAGACACTTAGCAATTCAAGTCGGAATCGCTTTAGAACAAGCAAGTCTTTTAAATGAGTTTCAGCAAGCGCAGAAAGTGTTGCGGCTTCGCGATCGCGCCATTGCCGCCGCTAGCAATGCTATTATCATTACCGACCCGCGTCAGATCGACAATCCGATCATCTTTTGCAATCCCGCTTTTGAAACCATCACAGGTTATTCACCCGAAGAAGCGATCGGTCGCAACTGTCGATTTTTGCAAGGACCTGACACCGATCCTGCTACTATTGAACAATTACGTCATACAGTCCGCAATTCTTTAGAATGTCAGGTGGTACTTAAAAATTACCGCAAAGATAAAACTCCATTCTGGTCAGAATTAACGATTTCTCCAGTACGAGATTCATTTGGACAAGTCATTAATTATATTGGGGTGCAAGCTGATATTACCCTACGCAAGCAAGCAGAAGAAGAATTAAGATTAAGTCAACAAGCTTTGCAAAGTCAACTGCTTGAACTTCTCACTAATGTTAAAGAAGCATCATTAGGTGATTTAACTGTCGGTGCAGAAAATCTCGCCGGTGAAGTGGGGATAGTCGCTGATGTTTTTAATACAATCATTCACAACCTGCGGCAGATTGTCAATCAAGTAAAACTTGCTGCTTATCAAGTAAATCTTTCCCTTGATGAAAATTCTAATATTATTCAGCAATTGGTGAATGAAACCCTCACACAAGCACGGGAAATTAATTACACCGAAGATGAGGTGAATAAAATCAATTTCTTCATTCAAACAGTAGCAGATGATGCCCGCCAACTATCACAAATTGCTTGCACCACTTCAGATACAGCAGCAACAGCCCAAACCGCAATCGATAATACTGTGCAAAGTATCTTTAATTTACAACACACAGTAATAGAAAAAGTAAACAACGTGAAGCGTCTGGGAGAACCTTCGCAAAAAATTGCCTTGGTTGCCTCGTTAATTAAGCAAATCGCCTTGCAAACCAACTTGTTAGCCATCAACGCGAATATTGAAGCTGCGTGGGTGGGCAAAGAAGGTCGAGGCTTTACCATAGTGGCAGAACAAATTGGTCAATTAGCAGCCCAATCACAAGAAGTGATCAAAGAAGTTCAAAAAATGCTAGAAAACATCGAAATGGAAAGTAGCGAAGTCGTCAAAACCATAGAAATACGAACAAGGGAAGTGCTAGAAAAAGCAAATACGATTAAAGATGCCAAGCATAACCTGGGGCATATTTTAGAAGTATCTCGCCAAATTGATGATTTAGCCCAATCGATTATGAACGCAACCGGATCTCAGACACAAAGTTCGAGTGCGATCGCGTCATTGATGCAACATCTTACCGCTGCATCAGAACACACTGCAAATTCATCTTACATGGTGTTTAACTCTTTGCAACAAACACAACAAGTAACACTGCAATTAGAAGAGTCTGTAGGTGAATTCAAAACCGATGTGTAAAGCTTATACTCGCAAGTCGTTTGCTTGACTAATTTCTAATACGTTGAGCAATTTGACCTTGCTGCGGTGCTATCTTAATTTCCTGAGCAATAATCGCAGGTTTATTGATGTACTTTTTATAATATTGGTCTTGCAAGTTCAGATTATACTCTCGCTCAATTTTGGGAATATTCAATCTGTGAACCGAACCTGTAACTTGAACTTCTATATTTCGGTCTGCGGGTAGATTGAAAGGCACACCCGAAGCATTCACAACCACAATCGGTTCACTGTCGAATAATTGCTTATCTTTAACTGTGAAAGAAGCTAGACCGACTTTATCAAGCGCTTTACTTCTAATAGTCACAGTTCTATACATAAATTCGTTGGCATTATGAGTAATTTCTGATGTATTGACCAATGTTGAAGTTGCAGTCGTTTCCGCTTGACTAAAATTACATCCGCGAAACGTAGCTGCTAGTACTGATAAACCAATTAACACCAATATATCGCCAAATCCCCGTTTTGAACCGTCATTTGTGTTAGTCTTAGTTTCTTCAGCTTTACTCATGATGACAAAACTCCAAAAATTTATTCTTAAACTGTTAAGCTAACTAAATAGGCGAAATCAAACGTAAAACCTCTTTCGTAGTGAGCGGTTTACCGCTCAAATAT
>CASBQC010000032.1 GCA_949127805.1 Nostocales cyanobacterium PMM_0081 | reverse complement strand
GGGGAATGAGGGAGAAATTATAGACAGTAAATCACAATCAGTTGCTTTTTGTGCTAATTGTTCTACCGTTTCTGCACAAAGATGGTCACTATCCCAAGTTTTGGAAAGTTTCTCACCTGCAAATAATGCCCAATGTAAGCGAGAATTGCCAATTTCTAAAGCTAGCCAAAGATTTTCTGTATTTTTTTGATGCAACTGTTGTTTCACACTTTTATTTTTCTTAACTCAACCATAGATTTTTTAAAAAAAATTAACAATTAACTCGTGTCACAATAAAACCAGAGGAAAAATACTCATTTGCGTAAGGAGGGGAGTATGGTAGCACTCACTGAAAGAACTGAAAAAAAACTGACCATGCAGACTGCCGATATTGCTGACCAAACTACGGCAATTCGCTCTTTGGATTGGGATCGCGATCGCTTTGATATCGAGTTTGGTTTGCAAAATGGTACTACCTATAACTCGTTTCTCATTCGTGGTGAAGAAACGGCTTTAGTTGATACGTCTCATGAAAAGTTTCGTCAGATGTTCTTCGATACCCTCACCGGACTGATTAACCCAACTGAAATTAATTATCTAATTATCAGTCATACCGAGCCAGACCACAGTGGCTTAGTTAAAGATTTGTTACAAATTGCTCCAGAAATCACCGTTGTCGGTTCTAAAGTAGCAATTCAGTTTTTAGAGGATATGGTACACGGTCCGTTTAAGCGACGGATTGTGAAAAATGGCGATCGCCTAGATTTGGGCAATGGACACGAACTTGAATTCGTTATTGCACCCAATTTACATTGGCCCGATACCATGTTCAGCTTCGATCATAAAACCCAAATTCTCTTTACTTGCGATGCTTTTGGCTTGCATTATTGCACAGAAAGTACCTTTGATGAAGATTTGGCTGCAATTGAACCTGATTATCAATATTACTACGATTGTTTGATGGGTCCAAATGCGCGGTCAGTACTTTCTGCTCTCAAGCGGATGGACGAACTGCCAAAAATCAAAACCATCGCTACTGGTCACGGACCATTACTATACCACAACGTTGAAGAATTAACTGGGCGTTATCGCAACTGGAGCAAAACTCAAACAAAGGCAGAAACTCCCGTAGGAGTATTTTACGTTTCCGGTTATGGATATAGCGATCGCCTAGCGGAAGCCATGAGAAATGGTATCAGCAAAACCGGCGTAGCTGTAGAAATGGTAGACTTGCGATCGGCAACAGACTTACAAGAATTGCGCGAACTTGTCAGCCGTTGTAGCGGAATCGTTCTGGGAATGTCCCCAACTTCCAGTAATTCTATCATCCAAGCTGCACTCAGCACCGTTTTAGGATCTGCCAAAGAAAAACAAGCTGTAGGCATCTTTGAAACTGGTGGTGGTGATGATGAACCAACTTATCCTCTACTGAACAAATTCCGCGCTTTGGGTTTGCACGTATCATTTCCCGTGATTGAAATGCGAGAAGCACCCAACGAAAATAAATACAAACTGTGTGAAGAAGCGGGAACAGACTTAGGGCAATGGGTGACACGCGATCGCAGCATCAAAGCGATGAAATCCCTCGCTGCTGACTTAGACAAAGCTTTAGGGAGAATCACAGGAGGATTATACATTCTTACGGCACAAAAAGGCGATGTAAAAAGCGCCATGCTTGCGTCGTGGGTAAGTCAAGCTAGTTTCAAACCACTGGGATTAAGCATTGCAGTCGCCAAAGATAGAGCGATAGAATCACTTATGCAAGTAGGCGATCGCTTTGTGTTAAATGTTTTAGAAGAGGGCAATTATCAACCGCTGATGAAGCACTTTTTGAAACGGTTCGCTCCTGGTGCAGATCGTTTTGAAGATGTCAAAACTCAGCCTGCTGGTAACGGTTCCCCAATTTTAACTGATGCTCTAGCATACATTGAGTGCGAAGTCAATAGTCGGATGGAAGTCAACGACCATTGGATAGTTTACTGTACCGTTGATGCCGGTCGTGTTAGCAAGCCAGATTCCTTGACAGCAGTACATCATAGAAAAGTTGGAAACCACTATTAAGAAAAGGTTGCAAATCATAACCTCACCCCTCGGAGAACGATTTTTCCTCATTCCAGACGATTGTAGAGACGTTCCGGCGGAACGTCTCTACGAGGGTTTTTGGTAAAATGAGGGGTGTTAACCTCTATTCGCTCTTCTGCATCCTTAATAAGGAGAGGGGGCAGGGGGTGAGGTGATAGGTATGAACCCAACTCGTAAAAAGTTAGGAGTTAGGAATTAAAAATTAATTAAACGGACATAATATCACTCATAACTCCCCACAAAGCATGGAAACAAATAAACCTCGTGACGTTCAGGTTCTCCCCATTGGTACAGATACAACAGTAATGCGATCGCGCAGTTGGAGTAGGCTAAGATTTGAAATTGAATATGCACTTGCTAAAGGTACAACTGCGAATTCCTATTTGATTCAAGGTGATAAAATCGCTTTAATCGATCCTCCGGGAGAAACCTTTACAGAAATTTATCTGCAAGCGTTGCAACAGCGGTTTAATATTAAAGATATTGATTATGTGATTCTCGGTCACATCAATCCCAACCGTGCCGCAACTATCAAAGCTTTATTAGAACTTGCACCGCAGATAACTTTTGTTTGTTCAAATCCAGGAGCGATAAATCTACGTGCCGCACTGGAAAATCAAGATTTGCCAATTCTCGTCAAACGTGGTGAAGAAACTATCGATTTAGGCAAAGGTCATCACCTACAATTTATTCCTACCCCAAATCCGCGCTACCCTGACGAACTTTGCACCTACGATCCGCAAACGGAAATTCTTTACTCAGATAAGCTATTTGGAGCGCATATCTGCGGGGATCAAGTTTTTGATGAAGGCTGGGAGACAATTAACGAAGACAGGCGCTATTATTTTGATTGTCTCATGGCTCCTCATGCACGTCAAGTGGAAACAGCGCTAGATAAACTTTCCGATTTACCCGCTCGTTTGTATGCTACCGGACACGGACCCTTGGTGCGTTACGGTTTAATTGAATTAACACACGCTTATCGAGAATGGAGTAAGCAGCAAACATCTGCGGATACAACAGTTGCGTTAATTTATGCTTCTGCCTATGGAAATACAGCGACTTTGGCTGGAGCGATCGCTCGTGGCATCACCAAAGCCGGTGTCAGTGTAGAATCAATTAACTGCGAATTTGCTGACCCCGAAGAAATCCGTGCTGCTGTAGAAAAAGCTTCAGGCTTTGTCATCGGTTCCCCTACCCTTGCTGGACATGCACCAACCCCCGTACAAACAGCTTTAGGGATTGTTCTTTCCAACGCTACTAACAACAAACTCGCCGGTGTATTTGGTTCTTATGGCTGGAGTGGTGAAGCAGTTGATTTAATCGAAAGCAAATTAAAAGACGCTGGTTATCGCTTTGGTTTTGACACCATCCGTGTCAAATTCAAACCCAACGAAGTCACCTTACAAACTTGCGAAGAAGCTGGAACCGACTTTGCCCAAGCGTTAAAAAGAGTGAATAAAGTTCGGGCACCCCGCACTCAAGCTGCCAGCAACGTTGAACAAGCAGTTGGTCGAATTGTCGGTTCTCTGTGCGTGGTGACAGCAAAGCAAGGTGGTGTATCTAGTGGAATGCTTGCATCGTGGGTATCTCAAGCAAGCTTTAATCCCCCAGGTTTAACAATTGCCGTAGCCAAAGACCGGGCAATGGAACCGCTGACGCACTCAGGCAACCAATTTGTTGTTAACATTTTAGCTGAAGGCAAAGAACTGCGAAAGCACTTCATGAAATCTTTTACCCCAGGACAAGATCGATTTGCCGGTATAGAAACTGAAGAATCCAGCAATGGTTGTCCCATACTTTCAGGTGCATTATCATACCTAGAATGCTCGGTGCAAACCCGCATGGAAGCTGGTGATCACTGGTTGGTTTATGCAAGTGTGGATGACGGCAAAGTGTTAAATCAAGATGCTGTAACTGCTGTCCATCATCGGAAATCGGGAAGTCATTATTAATACACCTGTTCCTCATCAGATCCTCGACTTATCCAAAAAGTCGGGGATCTTGTTGATGAAAATCTCAAAACTCAAATAGCATTACTATATATAAATCGAAAAGGTAGTTCGATGAACACAGTTGTGTTAAATCTAGATCCAATTGTTCACCTCACAGATGAGCAATTTTATCAACTTTGTATCGCAAACCGAGATTTGAACCTGGAACTGAATGCAAAAGGAGAATTAATTATTGTGCCACCAGTGGGAGGAGAAAGCGGAAATAAAGAAGCGGACTTCATTACAGACTTAGGAATCTGGAACCGTCAAACGAGATTGGGAAAGGTTTTCAGTTCCTCTACTATTTTTCGGCTTCCAAATAAAGCAAAGCGATCGCCTGATGCCGCTTGGGTAAAATTAGAACGATGGGAAGTGCTGACTTCAGATGAGCGCAAAAAATTTCCCCCTATTATACCAGATTTTGTCATAGAACTTCGTTCGGAAAGCGATCGCCTCCAACCTCTCCAAGATAAAATGCAAGAATATCTCGAAAATGGTTTGTGTTTAGGTTGGTTGATTAATTTTCAAGATCAGCAAGTAGGGGTTTATCGACAAAATCAGCCTGTAGAAATAGTTCAACTTCCAGCGTTACTTAGGGGTGAAGAGGTTTTACCCGGTTTTGAACTACAACTAGAATTGCCAAGTTAAAGCGATCGCGCTGACTCTAAACTAAATGGCATATATCTTAGGGTTCTAGTAAATTATGCAAAAATTCCCTAGCCTAATTGTATAAACATAAAGCAAAGGAAAAAATTGTATGACAACTAACGTTTCTGATGACATCAAAAAGAATATCAATGGATCGCTAATAATTGGTGTCCTTTTGATTGTTTTAGGAATTGTAGCGATCGCTTTACCATCTTTCTCAACAATTTTTGCTGAGACTTGGTTTGCATTAATTCTCATCTCTTCAGGATTTGCCAAACTAGTCTACGCTACTGAAACTCGCGATCAAGGAGGCTTTGTTTGGAAGCTTTTATTGAGTGGACTTTACATTGCCACAGGTATAATGCTGTTTGTTTACCCTTTCAATGGCATTCTCACATTAACTCTGTTGTTAGGTAGCTTTTTATTAACCGAAGGTGTATTCGAGCTAATCCTTGCATTCCGCTTGCGTCCGCAACAAAACTGGACTTGGGTACTTGGTAATGGTATCATCACTTTAATATTAGGCGCAATGATTTGGTTTCAATTTCCCTTTAATGCGCCTTGGTTGATTGGTACACTTGTCGGTGTCAGCATTCTCTTCACCGGTGTTTCCCGCGTCGGTTTATCGTTAAATGCGCGTTCTGCCTTAAATCAATCAGAAGCGCTTAATTCGTAGTAAGCGATTCATCGCTTATATCATCGACTAAATACACCACAAGTAGAGACGTTCCACTGGAACGTCTTTATTTAAGATGAGGACTTCAGTCCTCACTACGTTAATCAATTCTCTTTTCTAAATACTGCCCAATCATCAATTGTTCACCCGCACGAGAGATAATTGATTGACGTGTGCGGTATTTTTCACCAATTAGCTTTAATTCTTCCTCGAATACTGAATTGTTGTATTCGGTTCGCAAACACAAAGTTTTCGGGTTGGGGAAATAATATTGTGCGGTAACTGGTTTAGATGTGGCAAAACCGCGATCGCGATATAAAGTGGTTCCTAAAACACCAAACAGCGTTGAACCTTTAGACTCCTTTTTTCCCGTCACAGAATCTGTATCCCAACTTACGTGGGTACCGCAAATTAAACTTGCGATATCTGGCAAATTATGCATCTGAGCTAGATGAAGCAACTCGTCACATCCCGGCTCTAAAAAACGGATGATAATTATACTTACCATCTCCTTTGTTTCTCCCTCTGGGAGAGTATAATAGCGCCGTTCTGAACGCCACTGTCCCACCGATTCGGTAAAAAACTCTGTAATCTGGGATTCTTCAGCAGTTTGTGCATTCTTCAGCGGTGATGTCACAGGTTGCCTTCCTGACACAATGTCAATCTTATTTCACTTTTCTTAATATAAACGTTATTTTCCGATAATTACTGATAGTTTCGCTACAATGCGAGAAATAAAAATTTTCTGTTGTTTTCAGCCAAAAGATAGAAGTGAAAAAAGTCACGAATCAGTAGTTAGAGTTTTATAACTAGGGGCAGAGTAAAGCTTAGTTAAAAAATCTTTATAATTAGCCACTAAATGCATAAATTAATCTAGAGTCTATATTTTGTAGAGCAAATAAAAATATGTATTCTTTAAGACATTGTTTTGCGAAAAACAGTAATTTATCGTAGGAAATAAACTACGATAGCAAACTTATGCTTTCTTACCTTTTTTTATAAGTGATATATATCAAGATTACTCAATAATAAACGGTGGTTTGAAGCTCCAAACCGCCTTCACAAAAGCAAAAAATTGATTTTGGACAGAAATATGCCGTATAACTACACAAGGAGACAAGGAGATAAAAAGATAACTTTTTCTTTCCGTTCCCCCGTATCCTCGTCTATCGGCTTAATAGCCTGTATGTTAGGAATAGGACTGTTAACGATGAGTTGCGGCTCACTTCCCAAAGAGTCGGCTGACGCACAATCTCAACGTGGTAGTGGAGGGGAACAGGGTAATAAGGCAACGGCAGTAGATGTAGCGATCGCTCGTACTGGTTTACTGCGACAACAACCAGAGTACACAGGCACTACCAATGCATTTCGCGTAGTCTCGGTGCGATCGCAAGTCGAAGGACGGTTATTAGCCTTAAATGTAGATGTCGGAGATGCCGTCAAAGGGGGGCAAGTCATCGGACAATTAGATGATGCCTTATTATTAACAGCATTAAAGCAAGTAGAAGCAGAATTAGCAGCCCGCAAATCAGAAGTAGCCAGAGCGAGAACTCAAGTAAGTAATGCCCGTGTAGAAGTAGAACGATCGAGGCTACTAGTAGTACAAGCGCAGGCAGACTCACAACGGCAACAGAAGCTATTAAAAGAAGGAGCGATCGCTTTACAATCCGCCGAACAATCACGCACACAAGCGCAAACTGCTACCCAAGCTCTCCGTGCAGCTACCGAGCAAATAGGGACAGAACAACAAGCCGTAGCCGCTGCCCAAGGTAGAGTAGTTGCTCAACAAGCATTAGTAGCCGAAGCCAAAGAGCGCCGTTCCTATGCAAAACTAACAGCTCCCATCGCCGGCGTAATTACAGAAAAAGTCACAGAACCGGGGAATCTTCTTCAACCTGGAAACGAAATCTTGAAAATAGGTGACTTTAGCCGTGCGAAAGTTATCGTTCAAGTTTCGGAATTAGAACTGGGAAAAATTCAAGTAGGACAATCTGTACAAATTAGCTTAGACGCCTTTCCAAATAAAAAATATACTGGTCGAGTAATACGCATTTCCCCAGCTGCCGATATAACAGCTCGCTTAGTACCAGTTGAAGTAGAAATTCCCAACAGTGATGGCAAAATTGGCAGCGGATTGCTAGCGCGAGTAAATTTTCAAACCACCACACAACAGCGAGTAGTCATACCCCAAACAGCAATTCAGCAACGTAGGGACTTGTCCCCTCCCTCTCCCCCATCCAACGAAGTATCATCGGTGAGAGGACAAATCCCAAACCAAAACCGCAATGGCATAGTATTTGTGATAAATAACACAGACGGTAAGCCAAAAGTGATAGCTAGATCGGTCACGCTTGGTCCGGGAGCCGACAGCAAAGTAGAAATTTTATCCGGCTTACAACCGGGAGAATCCTTTGTGGTGCGGAGTGGTAAGCCGTTAAAAGATGGGCAAGATGTGCGGATTTCGATTATTTCCGAGAAACCATCAAACGCTAAAAGCAATTAAAAATTAATTTTGAATTGGAGCGGAGCGACAAATGCAGCAAACTAAAGTGAGCGGATTTAGTATTAGCGCGATCGCTATCCGTCAACATATCGGCACACTCATGCTGACCCTGGCAATTATTGTTATGGGTATATTTTTCGTCATAAGAATACCTGTAGATTTACTCCCATCAATTACTTATCCCCGCATTGGCGTGCGGATACAAGTACCGGGAATCTCGCCAGAGGTAGCAATTGATGAAGTGACAAAGCCATTAGAAGAAGCCTTTGCCGCTACCGAAGGTGTAGTACAGGTATTTTCTCAAACCCGTGAAGGACAGGTCAATTTAGATTTGTACTTTAAGGTGGGGGGCAACATTGACCAAGCCCTCAATGATGCTACAGCTGCTTTTAACAGAGCCAGAAGCAATTTACCAGATACCGTTGAAGAACCGCGTATATTCAAAGTCGATCCTTCCCAGTTACCCGTTTATGAATTGGCATTAACCTCACCTAAATTAGAAGGTGTAGATTTGCGTGTTTTTGCGGAAGAAGAACTAGCTCGCGAACTTGGTGTAGTCGAAGGAGTGGCTGGGGTAGACGTATCTGGAGGAGTTTTAGAAGAAGTCAGAGTCAATATTGACTTGAATCGCTTGCAAGCCGTAGGGGTAGGTTTGACCAGTGTTTTGGATGAACTGACAAACCGCAACCAAGATATTTCTGGTGGTCGGATTTTCGGGGAAAATTCTGAATCATTAACCCGCACCGTGGGACGCTTTCAAAAAGCTGATGAAATTAGAAATCTTTCTTTTGAAGTCTCTTCCCCCACTTCCGTAGAGACAAGGGTTATCGCGTCTCTACCCCCTACTGCTAACAAACGCATCTACTTGCGAGACTTTGCGGAAGTAATTGATGGTACCCAAAACCAGCGGGTATTCGTCTTACTCAACGGACAACCGGCGGTGAAAGTCAGCATCCAAAAGCAACCAGATGCGAATACAATCAACGTTGTCGATGGTGTAAAAAAGCGAATTGAAGAACTGAAAAAGTCTGGTTTGATTCCCGCAGATACACAACTGACAGCTACTTTAGATGAATCAATTTTTATTCGCAATTCTATTTCCAACGTTACTACTTCTGGTTTGATTGGGGCAGGACTTGCAGCGATCGCCGTTTTACTATTTCTCGGTTCTTTACGGCAAACTTTCATCATCGTCATGTCCATTCCCCTAGCAACTCTGGCTGCCATCATCTTTATGGGGTTATTTGGCTTATCTATCAACGTTTTCAGCTTGGGTGGTTTAGCGCTAGGAGTGGGGATCGTTGTAGATAATGCGATCGTCATGATGGAGACTATTGCCGAAGGTGCAGGTATGACTCCCGGCAAAGATACAAAAACCCGCTTGAGTCAGCAAGAATTGATTTATCAAGCCGAACAAAGTAGCAGGGAAGTAGAATCAGCTTTAGTTGCTTCCACAAGCACCAACTTAGTGGCAGTGTTGCCATTTTTGTTGATCGGTGGTTTTATCTCGTTGTTATTTAATGAGTTAATTCTTACCATCAGCTTTTCTGTAGCAGCCTCGATTTTAATTGCCGTTACCGTTGTACCAATGATTAGTTCCCGGATGTTAGCATGGCAAATATCCAGCCACCTGAACGATTTTTGGTTTATACGGGCATTTAATCGGCGCTTTGAGGCTACAACTAGGGGATATGGTGGTGTTTTAAATCGAGTACTGCGCTATCGATTGTTGACCATAGCGATCGCCTTTATCATCCTAGGTGGTGGCAGTTTCTGGATGGCTGGTCAAATTCCCCAAGAAATTCTACCCCGCATCAACACCGGACAAGCCAGCTTAATTGCTCAATTTCCTCCTGGTACACCTTTAGAAACTAACCAAAAAGTCATGGCAGCAGTTGATGAGGTTCTCCGCAAACAGCCAGAAACTGAATATGTTTTCTCATCAGTTGGTGGTTTTCTCTTTGGTAGCACTACTAGCGAAAATCCCCTGCGGAGTTCCAGCACCATTACCCTCAAAGCAAACGTAGACGTAGAAGCTTATGTCGAAAAAGTCACTAAAGAGTTAAACAAGCTCAATTTAGCCGGAATTCGGCTTCGTCTTTCCCCAGGACAAGTGCGGGGTTTAATTCTTAACAATTCTCCCGTGCGTGGTGCCGATGTTGATGTTATCCTTCAAGGAAATGACGAACAAACCCTACAACAAGCCGGTCGTCAAGTTGTGGCAACATTGGAAGAAAAAGCCACTTTAGTGAGATTCCGTCCTGATGCCGATCCCCGTCAACCAGAAATCCAGATTCGTCCCGACTGGGAGCGAGCTGCCGCTGTGGGGTTGACTGCTCAAGAAATTGGTAACACAATTCAAACAGCCATTCAGGGAAGCACACCAACCCAACTACAACGCGGTAATCGTTTGGTGGATGTCAAGGTGCAGTTGAATGAAGAATCAATCAGAGCAGCTTCTCAATTAGAACGATTGCCTTTATTTGTCGCAAATAATCGCCAAGTTCGTCTCAGCGACGTAGCAACCATTGAGGAAAGTCAAGCACCGGGAGAAATTCAGCGAATTAATCAGCGTCAGGTTTTCTTAATAGCTGGTAATCTGAGTGAGGGAGCCAGCCTCAGTGGTGCCCTCACACAAGTTAATCAAGTATTAGCCGAGATAAAATTACCCCAAGGTGTTTCTGTATTGCCTAGTTCCGCAGCCGAATCAAATAAGCAACTCCAAGAATCGTTAGTTTTGTTAGGTGGATTAGCTGCCTTTTTAGTCTTTGTGGTCATGGCAGTGCAATACAACTCCCTCATCGACCCGTTAGTGATTATGTTTACCATCCCGCTGGCATTAGCTGGGGGTATTTTCGGACTTTATATCACGAAAACGCCGATTGGGGCGACGGTAGTTGTCGGTGCAATCTTGCTTGTGGGTATTGTAGTTAACAACGCCATCATCATGGTGGAATTGGCGAATCAAATTTTAGAACGCGGAGGTGTTGACCGAAAAACCGCGATTTTGCAAGCTGCACCGCAACGCTTGCGAGCAGTGCTGATGACAACGATTACCACTGTTTTAGGTATGTTTCCGGTGGCGTTGGGAATTGGGCAAGGCTCGGAATTTCTCCAACCATTGGGGGTAGTTGTGTTTTCAGGATTGTCTTTAGCAACGGTATTAACACTGTTTGTTATTCCTTGTTTTTATACTTTGCTCCACGATATTACTAGTTTCGGTTGGGCAAAGCCGATGTTAATGCGGTTGCGCTATTTACGGAAAAATCTCAAAAGGTGGAATTGATGAAAGAAGCGATCGCCATTATTAGACATAGGCGTGAAAAGACGTAGAGACGTTCCGGACCGAACGTCTCTACAAGGTTTTCGGGCAATGCATAATTAATTTATGGAGATGTCTATTAGCGATCCCCACCGTTATCATCAGCACAACCTATAAAGTAATAGTTGCAATAATTTTCACAATTTGTTACAAAAATACAAAGAACTTCTAGAGACGCAAAACCAAATGTTCGGCGCAATTACTGGTTTAAAAGATCCCAAAGGCACAGATTGGGGAGAGCGCATGCTCAATACTGTAGCTAGCCAAACGATTCGCCATCTGTTTTCCCAAAGCGAGTCAGTAGAAGTCTTTGTGCGCTGCTATCCCTCCAGCAAACTGTTGCAAGGCAGCATTGATAGCTTTAAAATGAAGGCGAATGGCGTAGTGATTCGCAAAGATTTCCCCGCAGATGAAATTTCTGTGGAAACCGATGCTGTTTCGATTGATTTTAGCTCGGTTTTGGCTGGTAAACTAACTCTCAAGCAATCGACTCAAGCGATCGCTAAAGTAGTTTTGTCAGAAGAAGGGATTAATTACTCTTTTAAGGCAGAACTTGTTAAAAAACGTCTGTTGAACCTCACTCTACCTGCCTTAACCGAATTATCTGGCGGTAATCCAGTATCTTTTCCAGAAATTAGGGTAGAACTATTGCCAGAAAATCGCCTGCGGATTTTCGCACAGGCAGATTTAGGCGATCGCGAACTTGTACCTTTGGATATGACTGTAACTATAGCCGTTGAAAGACGCCGACGTGTTTCTTTTAAAGATCCGCAAATTGAACTTGATTCTGTACCATCCGATTTACGGGAAATATCTAAAAGCTTGAGCGTAGCACTAGCAAATATCTTGGATAATATGGTCGATTTAGATCGCTTTGACTTGGATGGGATAAAAATGCGGCTGAACCGTTTAGAAACTGAAGGCAAACAGTTAATTTTTAGTGGTTATGCTGAGATTGAGCGCATCCCACGTACTGGTTAAGTAGATGAGTGTAAATAAACGCTTCGTAGTAAGCGGCTCTAGCGCTTTAAAGCCTTACTATGAGCGGTAAACCGCTCACTACTAATAACTGGACTTTAGACTAAAGTCCAGTTTTACCGTTTAGGCTTTCTAGAAGCCCCGACCGATGAGCATTCGTGACAAGTTAAGATAACGTTGCTTTTATCAATTAGAAATCCTGTCGAACAGTCAGTAACAAATAAATCATAATTATAAGCTTTTTACTGAGCTTTGGGTACAAAGGTGAATAATGAATACAAAGATTACGCGATCGCTAACCCAAAAACGATGTTTTATACCACGGTTTTTGGCATTATTTTCATTCCCTTGCTAATTTTGGACTCACATAGTATATTTTTATATTAATAGTACTTACGCACGAAGTACGTATTTCTGTCATTGCGACATCAGGAAGCACCTATCTAAGTCTTGTTTTCTCGCGATTGAGTGCGTAAGTCCTAATTAAGTAATAAATCGATTCCTAATCAACATGAAAAGCAACACAAAGAAAAGTACGCTTAAGCTTTTAGCTACGGTAGCTGGAGTAGTCTTAGGGATCGGACTGACTGTCGATGGTTCCGCTAACCCCGTTCAGGCTGCCGAGTTTAATTATTCTTACTCTGGTGACGGAGTTGATGCTAGTGGAGTGTTAACAACCACTGACAGCAGGGATGCAAATGGCTACCTAACAATCACGGGTATCACGGGACAGCGAAATGGCGCGACAATTACGGGACTACTACCTCCTGGTAGTTTTCCAAATGACGTTCCACCTTTCGGAGTGCCTAACGATAATCTCTTCTCCACAACACAACCATTCCTTAGCTTCAATGGTTTTTCTTACTTAGTTGGTGCTCAACCTGAAAACGTCTTTTATTATCCGGATCAAGGGCGGTATGCAGAAACTGACGATCCCAATGGTAATCCAGTTAATTACAAATTATTAAATAAATTTGATGTTCACCGTGTACCCGAACCTTCCAGTGTGGGTGGTTTGAGCGTGGCTCTTCTGGGCAGCATGTGGCTGCTAAAGAAAAAACGTGCTAGCGCCAAGCATCAACTTGCTGAAAAAGCAGGCTTTTCTTAACACTACCTAGAACCGCCATTAGGGCTGGAGTTTAGACTAAAGACGCGACCCCTAGGCGGTCGCGTCTCATAGGAATTGGTATAAAAAATTAAGATGATTTTAGGCGGCGTTATAATTAATAAGTTTATTATCACTTTTATAGCTTGAGGCACAACTTGATTTATATGCGCCTCAAGCTATCCCACCGTTGACACGAATATTTTGCCCTGTTATCCATCTTCCTTCATCGCTAGCCAGAAACGCTACCACGTCTGCAAGGTCTTGCACTTCTCCCAATCGTCCTAATGCTGCCATTTGTGCCAAATGGTTTATTTGTTCTTCTGTTTTACCTTGTCTGAAAAGTTCTGTATCGGTAGGACCTGGAGAAACCACATTTACTGTGATATCCTTTTCACCTAACTCTTTAGCGAGTACCCGCGTCATTTGTTCAACAGCACCTTTAGTAGCTACATAAGCACCATATTTAGGCAACATCATCGCTGTAGTTGATGAGGAAAAGTTAATAATCCGTCCCCCATCTGCCATGCGTTGTGCAGCTTGTTGGCACGCAAAATACGTGCCTTTGACATTAACCCTCTTTTATCACTCTCGCAGGAGTATAATTAAGGACAAACGTTATAACTCAGACAGGTGTTATGGTAGAGCCTCGTCAACCAATACCCACAATCAAATTTATAGATGAATATT
>CASBQC010000031.1 GCA_949127805.1 Nostocales cyanobacterium PMM_0081 | reverse complement strand
ATCTAATGCTTGCCGATAAACATTAGTAACATTGGCGACATACTCTGGTGCTTTCAAACGTCCTTCAATTTTGAGACAACTCACACCGGATTTCACTAAATCTGGCAGAACCTCTAACCCTGCCAAGTCTTGAGGACTGAGTAAATATTTGCGATCGCCTAAATCTACAACTTCCCCATCTGCTATTAACTCGTAGGGCATTCGGCAAGCTTGGGCACATTCACCCCTATTAGCCGAACGTCCTCCTAAAGCTTCACTCGTCAAACATTGCCCAGAATAAGCGACGCACAAAGCACCGTGAACAAAGACTTCTAAAGGTAGGGAGATTTGCTGCTGAATTTTGTCGATTTCTTTGAGGGAACATTCACGAGCAAGCACAACTAAATTACACCCTAATGACTCTGCAAATTCCACACCAGCAGCACTGGTGATAGTCATCTGAGTTGAAGCATGGATAGGAAAATCTGGGGAAATATGACGAATTAAACGACAAATTCCCACATCTTGAACAATTACTGCATCGACTCCCGCTGTAATAATCGAGCGAATATATTGCTGTGCTTCTCGTAGTTCTTGGGGAAAGATTAGCGTATTTAGAGTGACATAGCCTTTCACACCCCGACGGTGCAGAAATTGCATTAATTCTGGTAAATCTGCCTCAGTAAAGTTTTCTGCCCGCATTCTGGCATTAAACCGCTCCAAACCGAAGTAAATCGCATCTGCACCGTTTTCTACAGCAGCTTTAGCGCATTCCCAATTACCTGCGGGTGCAAGTAGTTCAGGACATTGAAGAGTACTTGGGGTGAGTTCGGCTTTCATCGGTACTAAGGCTTCCTAGGTGACTCCTTTGTGATTTTATCGCTGCTGAAGGATTATGTGGGGGGAAGGGAGGCGATCGCATGAGTTTTTGTTTGTCCACGCTGATTGCCTCTCTTGCTTAATCAATTGGCAGACAATATCTACCTCAGACTCAACCCAAATTTACAAAATTTGATGAATACTCTCTACAACCTGCTCAAGAAAATCAACTGTATCACCAACCATTAATTCGTCGATATACCAGCGATTACCTATGTTGAGGGTGGGATCTATATCTGCTTCATGAGCAATTTTATTTCTGCGATCGACAATTAAAGTAAGTTGTTGTTTAATATCTTTAGAAGGCTTACTCATTTTAGTCGCAACTTCATCCCACAACTTTTTATCCGAAATTTGTCTAATTGCATCAGCTATTTTATCAGGTTGCTGAAAGCTTTGATAACTTAGACGTTCTCGAATCTCGTCTTCTAACCATGAAGTATTATTTAATCTGTTCAAAATACTATTTGATATAGCTGGAATTAAACCAGAAATAGTATGAGACTGCTGTAAAAAGTTAGCTCCATAAACCTGCTGGATGTCACTCTCTATCCAAGAGCCAATATCTATGGCTATTCTTCTATCCTCACGAGCGCTTCCCAAAGAAACTTGAAAACGGGAAAAGGCTGATTGAGTGGTATTAGCTGAAGATACTGGTTCAGCACGTTGTCCTCGATGAATTTCCAGCATACCCAATGTGACAACCTCATGGATATAATAATCCAAGGCACTCACAGTTAGAACTAGGGCAGCTCGTAAAATGTCTGAAAGATCCAGAGCAGCAGTAGCTTGAGCTTTAACGGAAGTATGAAGAGCAATCAGATCCCGAACACGCTGAATGCTAATACGAAATTGGTCAAGCGCTGACTGCATAACTGGATGATAATGCAATAATTTTATCTGCTAAATCAGAAAAGGTTTTTTTAAATTCCTCTTGCTTTGCCTGATTATTATCTAACACCTTGCCTTTTTGGTCTAATTGTTCAGGTGTTAGCGCATAAACTGGTGTCCTGTGTTCTTGTGATCTAGCAATTAAACTGTTAAAATCAGAAATTTTTGTCAGTGTAAAACTACCATTCATACCCTGCTCCGTATAGACTTGCTTGGGTAATAACAGATTATTTTTATCTAGAACTGGTACTAGTTTATGAGTAACTGTATCCTCAATTTTTTCTATCCATGTTTGAAATGCGGCTGTTTCTTTACCCCGAATAATTCTATAGTTTTGAACTATGGTTCCTAAAAATTTCAACCTAAATTCTGGAAATGGATAAGCAGCTTCCTTTAATATAGGGTTTGCGCTTGCCATCTTTGCCCAACTACACCATTTTGATAAAATTCTCGACAGAGAATCAATTGCCATCACAGAGAAAAAATCAGCAGTTGTAGGCACTAAGAAAAAGTCACTTGTCATTAGTAAGTTCTGATTTATTGATCCTAAACTTGGACTCATATCAATCAGAATATAGTCAGCATTAAATTTATTAGCAGTTTTTTCCAAAAGATCAGAAATAGCACCTGGCAAGTTTTTGAGTGTCTGAATTGAGCCACTGAGTTCCTGCGCGATACCTAATGTTACTTCGTATTCCGCAAAGCCTACATGACCAGGTAATAAAAATAAACCTTCTTGTCCTTCTATCGGAATACAATCTACAGCTTCAATAGCTCGTGGCTGTGACTCAAAAGCAGGAGCCAATCCAGTTTTTATATTTGAATGTGTGTTATAGATGTTTTCTATTCTCGCTTCATCTTCTTCTGTTTCCTCTTTTAGAGCCATTCCTGTTAGATTACATTGAGGATCAGTATCTACAAGGATAACTCTCTTACCCTTTGAAGCAAGCATCCAACCTAAGTTAAAAGTCGTTGTGGTCTTACTGACACCACCCTTGTGATTGAACAAGGCAATCTTGTGAACCATTTAGCCCTGCCTTTAAAAATACTTCCGAAACTTTGTCTGCCTCAGAACTTGCATCCCCAAGTATAACCTGGAACTATGTTTACAGTCCGAACTTGACTATTAAATTCTATCAAGCGATCGCTTTACCCCAGAATTTGATTATCGCGTCTCTAACCAAGCCTGTAAATCAACCACACTAGTAAAATCTAACAGTGCCTCACCAAGATTTTCTAATTGTTCTAAACAAAGAGTTTCAACACGTTCACGCACTTCTTGAGCTAATTCTCCTACCCGTCTTTGTAGTTGACGAAGAATGAGCGATCTTTCTCTTTGTTCTCCCTCTTCTCGTCCCTCTTCCTTAATTTCCTGGTAAACTCTCGTTTCCTTGAGCGTAATTCCTAGCATCAATTCAACCTCCTTTCGGCTTAATTGTTCAAACTTGTACACCATTATCGTTGTAACTAACTCAATTATGGCGCGACTTGTGGTTTCGGGCTGTTCACCAGAGGAACGCTCAAGCAAATACCTCGCTTCCTGCGGTGCTTGTTCTTCATCTATCGTAGTTAGCACCATCAACGCTACCCATAGAGGTAATTGACGAATATCTCCCAACTCATCTAGATAAACCCGATACACTTGTCCACCGTTCAGAAATGAACGATGGGGATAAATATCACCCTCCGGGTTCAGCAGTTACTCCACTTGGGGAGACCCCAAGACCGTACTGCTTCACTTTGTTCGATACTGCGTGAGGGGTAAATTATCACTGCTTGCCAATCGCTAAATCTGTCGCGGTTGCGGTAGAAATATAACGATGATTCTGCAAATACCCTTTCATACAGCCTTTCGTCTTTCTGGAATTGCACCTCACAGAAATACACAACACCCGGACTTTCGTTTTCTGGTGGTAAAAATACTCCATCGATTTCAAATTTAGGTTCCTTGACAGCGACTGAATCAAAACGATAACTATCTGCATTTATTGGAGGATTTGTCAATAATTCAAATAGTAAAGTAGGGGATTGTTGAAACAGTTTGTAAAATATCGAGTCTCGTCGCATGAAAGAATTTTACTAATTTTTTTGTCTATGGCTAATCGTAAGATAGCAAAACTCAAGACTTGAGCAATTCGCAGACAGACTTGTAAATCACAGAAGCGATCGCTTTCAATATTATGCTTTTTTTTGAATTTTTATCTTAATTTTAGTCTTTGATTTAAGCGCTGAAGCGCTTACTACGAATTCTCAAATGCTGACGATTCCTGACCATTGGACTTTCTTTTGTTTCTCACGCCGATAAGAAAAGAAATAACCTGGGGTTTGAAAGGTACAATAAGGTGCGATCGCTATTTGTTCAGAACTAATTCCCAACATTTCCATCTGTAAAGCGTTCACCCGTCGCACATCTAACCGCACTCTTCCCGGATGTGGATCGGTGAATATGGGGGAATTTGGTAGCTGATACATGGCATCGATAATAGCTTTTTCGTCATTATGTGGTATAATGCTTGCGCCGATTTCTGCTGCTACTTGTTGTGATACTTGGTAAACTTCACCAGCGATCGCAGGTCCGAGGGCAATTTGCAAATTTTCGATTTTGCTGCCTTGTGCCATAAATCGGGCGATCGCTTGCGGTACAATCGACGATGCCGTACCTCGCCAACCGGCATGTAATGCTGCCACCTGGTTTGTCTTTTCATCGGCAATCAGCACCGGTGTACAATCAGCGCTAGCTACCCACAGTGCTTGTAAAGGTTCTTTGCTGATTAAACCGTCTCCCAATACCAGGGCAGAATCACCTTCTCCTTCAACATCATCACCACCCTCACTTAACTTGTCGGCAATTTCTTGAGGTGTGAGGACAATGTTGCCATGAACCTGTTTTAAGCGATAAGCTAATGCTTCTGGTTGCAAGACCTTAGTTAACTCTTGCGGAGAACGTGACCAAAACTGAGAAGTGAAAAAGCCGTGAGGCAAACGTTCTAGTAGACTGCAAGTGAGGTAGGGAAGTTTTTCCCAAGTTTGCCAGTGCCAAGTATGCATCTTCAGTCTAAACCTCAACACAAAATCTTTCTTCAGCCAATTAATGTTAACTTATACAACGGGATTTCGGTAAACCCTGTGGAATTTGATCGACAACAGTTAGAAATCGCCCTCATGAGGCGCAAGCATAAATATTTACCATTGTCTCTACATGTTTTTGACACAGTAGCCTCTACTAACCTTACTGTGTGGGACTTGCTAGAACAAGGAGCCGTTTCAGGGTGTGTAGTAATTGCGACTAGTCAAACAGCAGGACGCGGGCAATGGGGGCGTCAATGGAGTTCTCAAGAAGGCGGATTGTATCTTTCGGTCGCTATAGCCCCACAATTAGAGGCAAGCCACGGCTACCAATTAACCTTGGCACTTTGTTGGGGAATTGCGAAACAATTGCAAAAATGTGGCGTGAATGTCGGAATTAAATGGCCCAATGATTTAGTCTTAAGTAGCCGTAAACTAGGCGGCATTTTGACTGAAACAAAAGTACACAAAGGAAAAATCACACAAGCAGTGGTTGGTGTGGGGATTAACTGGTCAAACTCTGTACCAGAAACCGGAATCAATCTAAAATTATGGCAAGCTAAAGAGCGAAAAAGTGCAATTGATTCTCTGGAAATGCTAGCTTTGGAGGTTTTGCAAGGAATAGAATCTGGTGTTGAGTGCCTTTGTGAAAAAGGAGTAAATATACTTTTGTCAGATTATCTAAATTTGCTTACGAATATGGGCGATAAAGTAGACATCAAAAATCATTCGGGGACTGTAGTAGGTGTCACACCTACAGGGGAACTACGAATCAAGATGGAAACTTCTGATACCAAAACAGTAATAACACCAGAAATTTGTCTTCAACCCGGTACAATCAGTTTGGGTTATAAGGGACTGGGGACTAGGGACTAGGGACTAGGGATTGGGACATGGGGCATGGAAAAAATCTCCCATTAAACAATTGCCCATTACCCAATGCCCATTGCTCAGTATAATTATACACAACAGCCACAAAGAACAAATGACGCAGCGCAATCAAAAGAGCGATCGCCGTTTGCACAACTTATTGCAGCGATGTCTCGTGACAAAACGTTTGGCATCTTCTTTACCAGCACAGAGTCTGTGTTGGTTAAGCAGTTTCAGTCTCCTCAGCGGAGGCTTTGTGTATGCTCAGGTAGACACATCAATAGATAATATCGTTCCCACTGCCGAAAATTCACAAGCACAAGTTACAAATCCAGTTAAAAAAGAGGTTGTGCGCGATCGCAGTGCAACTACTGTAGAATCGACACCGGATTTTTCTGAACGTCGAGCGAGACTCAAAAAGCGACTACGCAATAAAACAGAAGTTTCTCAGTCATCCGAGCCAGTTAGACGCTCAACACGTCAAAGCGAGTCTGATGAGCCTGTAACTCGTATCAGACGCTCAAGACCGAGTGTAGAGATTTCTGAACCTGACACCACCGCTAGACGCTTCAGACGGCAGGTAGAAGCTTCGCGGGTTAAGCCTGCAATAATTAGACAAGAAAAACCACAATCCGATTCTGAAACCACATCCAGCAATTATCGCACTATACCTGACAGACCCTCAGAAGTTTCGCGACCACCAAGCAGCTCGGATACAATCAGTGGAACAGAGGGCAAAAATGATTACAATAACGCCTATATCGACCCCAACGACTATAAAAACGATGGGACGAGTAATTATCAAGCACCGAATTCTGTAGTACTTACCGAACGTTCTGGCGGTTGTCGGACTATTTTAGCGCAAGGTGCGAATGGTGGCATTTGCGCGAAAATACCGATTACTCCTTATGGAAATCAGCGTGTAGCCGATTCTAATAATGACGTAACACGTAAACAAGCGCCGAGTTGGATCAGAAGAAGTCAAGCAACAACAGCGATCGCTAACGTTTCACCATCACGTCGTATTGCAACCGAAGAGAATAACACAGGATGGCGGAGGACGCGGGTTGGTCCGATTAATCTTAACAATGGCTCCTGGCGTGAAAAGTCAGTTGCTTCTGCTACTGTAAGCAAAAGCGCTTTTCGCCCAAATCGATTTATCCCCAATCCCACCAGTTTCAATTCTAACCCGATAGTTGGTTTAGGTGCTTCTGCACCCGCAGCTGGGGAATTGTCAGCACCAATGACCGCTGATAATACTGCACCCCGCGACAGCACTGTAGCTTACGACATTCCACTTGCATCAGCATTACCGCAAATTCCTTATACTGGGGCGATCGCTGCTAATCCTGGGGGAATGATGTTCCCATTATCTGTTCCCTCACAGATTACTTCATTGTTTGGTTGGCGAGTGCATCCAATTACAGGCGATCGCCGTTTCCACGCCGGTACAGATTTGGGTGCAGCGATGGGAACACCAATTTTGGCAGCTGCTACAGGTCAAGTCGAGGTTGCTGACTATGTAGGCGGTTATGGTTTAACTGTTATTCTAAACCACAGTTTTGCTCAACAAACTCTCTACGGTCACATGTCAGAAGTGCTTGTCCAACCCGGTCAGGTAGTCCAACAAGGAACCGTAATTGGGCGAGTTGGCAGCACCGGCAATTCCACAGGTCCCCACCTGCACTTTGAAGTCCGTCACCTGACATCGCAAGGCTGGGTTGCAACTGACCCAGGTATACAATTAGACAGCGCTCTCAGCCAGTTGATTCAAGCTACACAGACAGCGCGGGTAATCGGGCAACCGGGAAGTTAGAAGAGGGGGCAGGGGGAGAAATATTTCTTGTTTTTCATCCTTTCCCCTTTTCCCTCAACAAAATTGCCCCATGCCCAGTCCCCAGTCCCCATTCACAAATACCCGT
>CASBQC010000030.1 GCA_949127805.1 Nostocales cyanobacterium PMM_0081 | reverse complement strand
TCCCGCCTCTCAAGTTGCCCCCAAACCCAAAAATTTCAGTTTTGAAGAAGCTGCAACCATTCCCGCCGCCTTTTTAACGGCTTACTATGCCCTCCACGAGTTGGCAAAGATTCAGGGGAATGACCGCATTTTAATTCATTCCGCCGCCGGAGGGGTCGGTCAAGCCGCCGTACAACTAGCACAAAGGGCAGGAGCAGAAGTCTTTGGCACCGCAAGTCCTGCAAAATGGGATTTTCTCAAAGCAATGGGAGTAAATCACCTCATGAACTCCCGCACGTTGGATTTTGCTGAGGAAATCCTACAACTTACCGATAGGCAAGGGGTTGACATCGTTATTAACAGCTTTAATAAGGAGTTTATCGCTAAAAGTTTCGAGGTACTTGCCCAAAATGGTCGATTTATCGAATTGGGAAAAATTGATATTTGGGATGATCAAAAAGTGCAGGAACTTCGACCCGATGCGTCTTACTTTCCCTTTGATTTAGGAGAAGAATATCAGAAAAACCCTGATTTCCTGCCCTCGCTGTTTGCTCATCTTTTGTCCGGTTTTGCCGACGGTAGCCTAAAACCCTTACCGATGAAAGTATTCCCCCTAGAAAATGCCGTTGATGCCTTCCGGTTTATGGCAGGAGCGAAACATCTGGGTAAAGTTGTTCTGACTATGCCAGAATCCCCATCCTCAACCTCAAATTTAGTCCAAGGAGAGGGCAGTTACTTGATTACAGGCGGTTTAGGCGGTTTAGGAATTAAAGCCGCTCAATGGCTGATTGAACAGGGAGCAAAACACGTCGTTTTAGCCAGTCGCCAAGGCATTTCCTCTCCAGAGGTAGGGAATGAGGTACAAAAGTTAGAAGAAAACGGGGCGGAGGTTTTAGTCATCAAAGCTGACGTTTCTCAGGAAAAAGATGTCGCTCACCTATTAGCAGCCTGTCCCCAACCCCTGCGAGGCATTATTCATGCGGCTGGAGTGCTCGATGATGGGGTTCTGCAACAACAATCTTGGGAACGATTTGAGAAAGTGATGGCTCCTAAAGTGGCAGGTTCTTGGAATCTCCATCATTTAACCCAAGATTTACCCCTAGACTTCTTTATCTGTTTCTCCTCTGCTGCATCCATTACAGGAATGTTGGGACAAGGAAACTATATCGCTGCCAATACTTTCGTTGATGCACTGGCTCATTACCGTCAAGCTAATGGTTTATCTACTCTATCTATAAACTGGAGTGCTTGGCGTGAAGTGGGTATGGCTGCCAGACTCAGCCAAGATCAACAATTACGATTAGCGGCTCAGGGAATTGATTTTATTACCTATCCAGATGGTTTTCAAGTGCTTGGCACGTTAATGGCACAGGATGCCACCCAAGTTACAGTGTTACCGATGACAGACTGGTCAAAATGGCTCAATACCTTTCAACAAGTGCCTCCCTTCTATGAATCTTTGATGCCTGATGCTTCTAGTAAGCTCGAATCAAAGCCATCATTTAAGTCAGAGTTGGAGCGAATACCCGAATTAGCCCGTCGAGGTGTGCTGACTTCTCATGTTCGATCGCTGGTAGGGAAAACTCTAGGGTTGAAGGAACCGGAGAAAATCGAATTAGAGCAACGGTTGTTCGATTTGGGGTTAGACTCATTGATGGCGATCGAGTTGAGAAGTTATCTACAAACGAGTTTGGGCTGTAATTTACGATCAACCCTGCTGTTTGACTATCCAACCCTAGAAACCTTAGTTGATTATCTGGCGATCGCGGTTCTGGGTTTAGAAAAGTCAACCCCAACTTTAACCAATAGTCATCAGGACTACTACTCAACTTTAGTTACTATTCAACCCCAAGGCACTAAACCGCCCTTTTTCTGTCTGCCTGGAATTTTAGGCAATGTGTTTGAACTCGAACCCTTAGCCCGTTATCTGGGTTCGGAGCAACCATTTTATGGACTGCGATCGCTCGGTTTAGATGAAGACATAGAACCCTACACAAATATGGCTGATATTGCCGCCCACCATATCAAAGCAATGCAGGAAATACAGCACAATGGACCCTATTTTCTGGGGGGGCATTCCTTTGGGGGTAAAGTGGCTTTTGAAATCGCCAACCAGTTACAGAATCAAGGACAGGAAGTTTCTCTGTTGGCAATTATGGATATTCAAGTACCAGTTGTCGAACAGGAAAAAGATGCTATTCATTGGCATGACAGCAAATATATAATAAGTCTGGCAAGGATGTTTGAACGCTCCTTTGAGCAAACCTTAGACTTACCATCAAACCTCGATTCTTTAAGTGTGGATGAACAAATAAACCTTCTATTCTTGTCCTTGAAAAAGGTGGATTTGGTGTTTAGTGAAACTGAACTAAAACGACTGTTCCGAGTGTATAAAGCCAATCTGCAAGCCATGACTCAATATGTCCCCGAAACGGTTTATAGTCATCAAATCATCCTGTTGCGAGCTAGTGAAGTTCACCCAGAAGATGATTTTCTCCCAGATGCAGCAATGACTCAAAAAGACCCAACTTGGGGATGGAGTCAGCTTTCTAGTCAACCTTTAGATTGTCAAATTGTGACCGGGAATCATTTCACGATGATGATGGAACCAAATATTCAGATTTTAGCTCAAAAACTATCAACCAAATTTCTTTAACACGACAATATGCTGAGTATCAATTCCCCGACTATTAATCTTCAGGACACATTCTTGGTGCTTGAAGAGAAGCGTTTCCATTATATTTGGTTACGTGACCATTGTTTGTGTCCCAAATGCTACGATCCTAGTTCTCGACAGAAAATATCTAATCTTGGCGATCTTACCCATGATATTAAACCTTTTTCTGTCCAGTGGCAGGATAATCAACTATTAATTAATTGGGATGAATTATCTGGACATCAGAGTATCTTTTCCCTCTCTTGGCTACTCGATCATGCCTATGATCCAAAACCGAAACCCGAATCGTCTAGCCAGAGGATACTATGGGATCGAGGGTGGTTAGAAGCGCAGAAAATAGAATGGACTAACTATTGTACAGATAATCAGAAAACGTGGCGCGATCTCCTTGATAAATTAGGGTTTGTCGTCCTGCAAAATGTTCCTATTCAAAACCTAGAAGCTTTGCTGTTGTCCATTGGACCAATTTATGAATTGGCTAAATTTGGAAATTTCTCTACAGTAAAACCCGTACCCACTTCATCTAATTTATCTTCGGATCTATCGATGTCATCAGAAGGTTATGCCTTATCACCTCATACAGATATGACCTATCTCAATGCCCCCCCTGTGGTGCAAATTCAATATTGTGTAGAAAATGATGTTTCTGGTGGCGATTCAATAATTGTTGATGGGCTTCGAGTCACCGCAGATTTCCGAAAAAACCATCCTGATTACTTTCAGATATTGGCTAATACTCCTGTAAAGTTTAAGCAGTTAATTGCTAGATGGAATTATTTATTTTGTCAAAAAAGACCTATTATAG